>CAYXOS010000008.1:0-31512 GCA_964467115.1 uncultured Sedimenticola sp. | reverse complement strand
GATGATCGCGCAGGAGATTGTTTTCACAAGGGATTTTCTGAAGGCGTCGCGTATCAGCGATTACGTGCAACTGAGGAAAACATCTTGTGGAAACAAGAAACAAGCGAGGGCGCATGTAATGTATGAATTTTTCGGGTTATGTATGAATCCGATCAAAATAACGTCCTCGATATAATAAACGTTGGCTGTTCTTTTCAAAGCCTGTGCGAGTATGCAGCACATTATTGCAGATCAATCCCTGTCCTGAATCCAGGGTTCCTTCTATATAGTATGGGTTGTCAGGGGTCATGAGTTTACCCAGAAAAGCAACGGCTTCCAGGGTGACGGGATCATCCCGCCATTCAATATTGCGCTTGCGATGGGTATAGCGCATGTGCAGATTGCCATTATCTTGCAGCATGAAAACCGGACCTCTTGCCCAGCCACGAAGTTCCACACCATCGACCACGTTGGGAGGGATGCTCATGGCTTGTGGATGTTCAAAGGCTCGAATATAGTCCGGGTTTTCATCTCTAAGCATGATGTAGGCAATTTCATGATCCAGCAATTGGTTCATTCCGCCTTCTGCGGCTGGGCGCACACAATGCAATAACAGTCCATGGATTTGCTTGTGAAGATCGTTGTAGTAACCATCGGTATGCCAGGCAATGGGACGGTTGGTATAGGGAATGTAACCGGTTCTGGGTTCTTCGTCTGCCTGTTCCAGGGAAGAAATAGCATCGCCATCGGCACACATGTTGTGATCGAGATTTTCCAGCCCAAACTGCAAGCCAAATTTTCGCACTATGTCTTTATCAGGGTCATCGCCGGTATTGCTGGCGTAAACTGCCATGTTGGTTTTCTTCAGAATGCTGGCGAGCTTCTCATGCTCTGCGACCGTCAATTGACGAGGGTCTGATATTGCCACAACGATTTCTTCCAGTGAGCCTGGATAGTCTAGCAGTTTTTTTTCACGCCATTGTTGATAGCTGTTGTCGTCGTTTAGATCAAAAGGGTTATTCATCCTACGTTATCCAGTTGGCGGCGCCGAAATTCAACGCCTCGTTGGGTCGCCAGTTGTTCACAGGCGGCGATATCCACGCCTTCCAGCCCATCGATGGCGGTGGCAGTGACTTGGGGGATATATTTGGGTGCTTGTTGGAGGAAATCCAGCATCGCCAGCCATGATCCAGGCAGGGCAGGCTGACAATGCCTGGCATAGATTTCCGGGTTCTGAGCGTTCATGGAAACGGACAAGCTGTCAATCAAGCCTTGCATTTCCGGCAATACATTGCGTTTGTTGACCAGATTGGCCAGCCCGTCAGTATTGACTCTGGTTTTTCCGCCATGCTCTTTGATCCATCGGGCAACCGCGATCAAGACTTTGAATCTGAGTGTGGGCTCGCCAAAACCACAGAATACGATTTCTTCGTAGTCTGTCGGGTTTCCAATGGCGTCGATGATTTCATCCGTATCTGGCCGATGATCGAGGCTGAGGTCAAAGTCGTGAACCACAGGTCCCTGGGAGGTATGTTTGGGACAGAACTGGCATTCTAGGGTGCAACGATCTGTAATGTTGAGATACAGACTGTTGCGGATAGGATAGGCGATTTGGGTCATGGTCAGGGTGTTACGACTTCCACGTCACCAAACAGAGACAAGCTGTCCTGGATGTTTTTTGCATCACCGCTGATAGCAATGGTCTGCTTGCGTGAAGAAAAATATTTGCGTCCCATGCGCTGCACATCTTTTCCGCTGACCTTTTCGATGCCGGGTACATAAGCGGCCAAGTCCTTGGGGGTTTTGCCATCGATCCAATAGCCAGCAAGGGTTGCCGCCAATGCAGAAGAGGTCTCATTGGATAAAAGGAACGAACCTTTGAGGAAACGCTGGGCACGGGAGACTTCGTCTTTCTCTGGCAGGGTACTTGCAAGCCGGTCAAGTTCATAAAAGATTTCTACCAGTGTTGCTGCCGTGACCTCGTTTCTTACAGAGGCGCTGATGCGGAAGAGGCCGCCCTTGTTCCAACTCAGTATCGAAGCATTGGGGGAATAAGTATAGCCCTTATCCTCCCGGATATTCTTGGTCAAACGACTACCGAAAGAGCCTCCAAAAAGGGTATTGGCCACTTCTAGCGGATATTCGTCGGCATTGCCGGCAGGGGGCATGGGGCGTCCTACATTGATGGTGGATTGTACAGAATGGGGGCGATCCACCAGCAGCAAGGCGGGTTGGGGCGTTTCCCTGGCAGGGGGAATGGCAGATGTCGTTGCAGATCCTTTCCAGTCTGCAAAATGTTTGTTTGCCAATTGTTCCATTTTCTTGGTCGAGAGCTTGCCTACCATGATCAGAATTGCCTGATCAGGTTGAAAGCGCTGTTGGTAAACATTTTTCAGATCATTGACCGTAATTTTGGCGATGACCTTGGGGTCAGGGTTGACGAAGGCGTATGGATGATTCCCAAACAGCTTTTTATAGAACACCTGCCTCAGGTCGTAGGAGGGCTGAGATTTGTTGGCGACAATGGATTGCAGTTCATTTTCTATTGCCAGTTTGACTTCCTGTTGTGGGAAGTTGGCATGGCGTGCGGTGTCGGCCAGTATTTCCAGTAAAGTATCGGCGCCGGAGGACAGCCCGTTGATACCAATGTAGGACATATCCTTATTGATGCCCACACTGAGATCGGCACCCAGGGCTTGCAATTGTTCGGCAATCTGACGCGAACTGCGTTTTTGGGTTCCCGCATCAATGGTTGCCTGCAGGATGTTGCTCAAGCCTTTGAGCTTGGAAGGATCTGAGGCTTCCCCTCCTTTTGTGGCCAGGTACATGGAAAGTAGCGGCAAACCCTGGCGCTCGATAAGCCATAAACTCAGACCGTTGGGGAGCTTTTTTTCCACAACCTGCGGCAGGGAAAGAGATTTGTCCTGTCCATAGTCGGGAATGGCGTTAAGTTTTCCGCGGTGATCGCCATTAGCTTGGGTACCAGGGCTGGTAAGCAGTGCAGCAACGGTAAGCAGGGCATACAAGGGACCGGATCGTTTCATGGTTGCTTCTCCTGATGTTGTTTCGCGATTCTACGATCGATCCAGCTGCGATTGGCGACAGTCAGATATTTGCTGGCGGCCTGCTGAATGCTTTTTTCGGTTACTTTATTGATCAGCTCGGGGTATTGGTTAACCAGATTTGCATCGCCATGGATCAGTTGTGCAATTGCCAGATAGTCGGCGCGACGCAGATTGGAGGCTATTTCTTTATAGAAGTCAGCAATAATTTTGGTTTTGACGGCTTGCAGGCGCTTGTTGCTGATTCCCTTGCGGGCAATCTGATCGATGGTGTTCTGAATATCCTGGACATTTTTCTTGGCATCATGCCCTGGTTTGTACAGACCAAAGACCACCATCATACTCGGTCCGGAAACCGTCAACACATTGCTCAATGGCCATGCCATACCGCCGGTGACGGAAAGCATGCTTTGTTTGTTTTTTACCATTTCCTGATGAAGCAGACTGGCATCTCCGCCAACCAACAGTTCACCCAATACGGCGAGAGGATAATAGTCAGGGCTGTCAGGTCCTGGCATTTTCCAGCTGATTGCCAGTGCTGGAGCAGTTGCATGATCGTCCATTTCCTCCTGAAAGCGTTCTTTGGTGTTGGGTTTTTCCGAGAAGTCTGGAGTCGCAGGAAGTTTTGCCTTGGGAATATTGCCAAAATATTTGTTCACCAAGCCAAAGGTTTTGTCAGCATCTACATCACCAGCAATAGCGATTACAGCGTTATTGGGCGAATAATATGTATGGTGAAAATTCTTTACGTCTTCGATACTGGCATTGTCCAGATCCACAAATGAACCATAGCCATCATGGGCGTTTTCCCACTTGTCGAATGTCAGGGCGGCGAGGTCTGTCCAGAAAAACAGACCATAGGGTTTGTTTTTAACATTGACGCGAATTTCCTCTTTTACCACGTCGCGTTGGTTGCTGAGGTTTTCTTCCGAAAAATCCAGATGGCGCATTCGATCAGCTTCCAACCATAATATTGGTTCAAGGGCTGAGACTGGCGCTTTGGAGATGTAGTTGGTGTAGTCATAACGCGTGGAGCCATTGAGTGAGCCGCCACCACCCTCGATGGTTTGGACGAAAGTACCTTTTGGTGCATCCGGTGTCCCTTCAAACATCATGTGTTCAAACAGATGGGCAAATCCCGTGCGATTCTTGGGCTCCAGCCTGAATCCGACGTGATAGGCGATGGACAAGCCAAAGGTTGGAGAGCTGTGGTCTTCTGATACAACCAGTGTTAATCCGTTATCCAGGGTGTAAGTTCGTATCGGTGTAAGGGGAGCCGATATGGTGACCGCCATGTACATTAAGAGCAATATGGCTAACAGGCGTTGAAAAGCTGTTTTCATAATTTCTGGATTCTCCGGTTTTTTCAGCTGCCAGGGTGAATACTCTAAGACCTTATTGCGCTATTCTTCATAAGAATATGCTAATATGTTAATGCCTGTGGTATCCAAGCACTCGATATTACCATTGGGAAGGCTTGGATGATAAGCACAATTCAGTTGGGAAAAGAAACCGTTCACAGATTGTATTTAGTTAATGGCTAATGTTATGAAGATTACAATAGAAAATTACTACTTAACAATATAAGCAAAAACTGAAATACTAATATGCAGATGACGGGTTGCTTACTCATCTACAACAAACAACTTACGTTCTACTGAATCGATTATTGGAGATTTATCATGAAAAAATTAGTTAAAGTTGCTGCTATCGCAGCTATGGTTGCCGCTTCTGCTTCTGCTTCTGCCTGGTGGGGCGGTCCTTGGGGTAACAACGGTTACGGTAACAACAACAACGCATGGGACAACGCTTGGGACGGAATGGGCGACGGTTCTGGTTCTGGTGACTTCAGCTTCGGCATGAGCGGTTCTGCTCGTGGTAACGGCTATGGTCGTGGCTATGGCAACAACCGTTACAACGGTTACAACGGTTACGGTTATGCTCCTTATGGCTACGCTCCTTATGGCTATGCTCCTTATGGCGCTCCTGCTCCTTATGGCGCTCCTGTAGCTCCTCAGGCTCCTCAAGCTCCAGCAGCTCCTGCTAAGTAAGCTTGATTGTAGTTATCGGGTGTGCCTGCGGTATCGGTACACCCGATAGTTTTGGGATGGATTGGTATATTTCAGATACCGGAGAGTGTGATGAATAAAATTGTAAAAATGAGTATGGCTGCTGTTCTGGTTGCTGCTTCTGCTTCTGCCTCTGCATGGTGGGGAAACAACGGCAACAACGCATGGGATAACGATGGTTTCGGCGATTTCATGGGCGATATGTTTGGCGACATGGATTTTGATTTCAATATGCATGCCCGTGGCAATGGTTACGGTCGTGGAAACGGTTACGGTTACAACCAATACAACGGCTATAATGGGTATGGTTATGCCCCTTACGGTTATGCTCCTTATGGTGCGCCTGCTCCCGCTATGAGCGAAGAGCAACAAAAAGCGGCTGCTGAGCAATATGCAAAAGCAATCGAAGCACAGCGCAAAGCTGCTGAAGCTTATGCTGCCAAGCAAGCTGAAATGTTCAAGCAATTTCAAGCAAATGCTCCTCAGCAGTTTCAAGCAACTGCTCCTCAGCAAGCACCTCAGTTTACCTTCAAGAGTCGTGAAGAGATGATGAAGGAAATGGAAGCTCGTCGTGCAGAAATGCAAAAGGAAATGGAAGCGCGTCGCACCCAGATGGGTCAAGCTATGCCTGCTTCTTTCCAGGGATCCCAGCATGAAGGCTTCAAGAGCCGCGAAGACATGATGAAAGAAATGGAAACTCGTCGTGCAGAAATGCAAAAGGAAATGGAAGCGCGTCGTGCCCAGTTTGACAAGGGTTGCAACAAGCTCTGATTTGATTGAACCTGATTCATTCAGGTTGAATATGTCAGTATCAAGCACAATCGGTGTTTAGCCGGTTGTGCTTTTTTGTTGGAAAATACCCAGCCAACTGTTGAAACTTACCCGGGATGATGTTATTAAACCCTATGTTTTGGATGTTTTGATACCCGAAACCATATGGCCAGAGAGCAAACATTATGACCAAGCAAAACAAGACGCAAAAAGTCTCCGTGTTTTTTGCCTTTATTTTTTATATTGCCGCCGTAGGAAGTCTGGCAGCAGCAGCTTTTTTCTATACTCAAAATGGTGGTAATCATCCTGCGGTAGCGGCATGGGCAGCGGCAATTGTCTTTTTTGTCGGTGGTGGCGTCGTCTTGCATGTCATGGGGCGTGCCGATATTCCCGATTTCCGCATCAAATAGCTTTTTTCTGCGCTGATTTTGATCAGCATCAAGCCGAGCTGGACGCAACTGTGGCATAAAGCGCCATGCTCGAAAATCATTTTTCTACCAACGAGGTTCTTTCCGACCGGGTCAATACGTTTGGTCAGGATTTGCTGCGCCGGTATGGCGAGCGCGTTCACAAATTGGCGGTGAATGCGGGGTTTACCTGTCCCAATCGGGATGGAAGTAAAGGGCGAGGTGGTTGCACTTTCTGCAATAACGTTTCTTTCAGTCCGAATGCACGCAGTGAGCCGGATGTGTTGGGGCAGCTCGCCAGTGGACGTGAGGTGCTGGCAAAGCGCACTGGAGCGAAAAAATTTCTTGCCTATTTTCAGGCATATACCAATACCTATGCCGATGTAGCAGATCTGGACAAGATGTATCGTCAGGCATTGTCCCAGCCCGATGTTATAGGATTATCCGTGGGAACTCGTCCCGACTGTGTGCCACCGCCTGTTCTCGATCTGCTGGCTTCCTACCAGGATGAAGGATATGAAATCTGGCTGGAGCTGGGGTTGCAGTCTGCATTTGATCACACCCTTGAGAAAGTCAACCGGGGGCATGATTTTCAGGAATATCAGCAGGCGATCGCCGCATCCCACGAGCGCCAACTGCAGGTTTGTACTCATCTGATTGTCGGGTTGCCGGGAGAAGCAGCCGCAGATTCCCTGCTGAGCTTGGAAAGGGTGCTCGATCTGGGAGTAGAAGGGCTGAAAATTCATCCCTTGCATGTGGTCAAAGGGACTCTGCTTGCTAACCAATGGCGAAGACAGGAATATCAACCCCTGGCATTCCAGGACTATGTGGATACTGTGGTGCAAATTATTGCCCATACGCCCCATGATGTCGTATTTCATCGCCTGACAGGAACCGCGCCCGATGCCATCCTATTGGCACCTCAGTGGTGTAACTGGAAATGGCGGGTACTCAATGCCATTACCCATGGATTGGTTGCATCGGATTTGCGTCAGGGAAGTTTGCACAGACCATTGCCTACAGCCATCAATTCTGATTAAGAGGTTTTTCCATGCAGCTTGTATGTCCGGCAGGGAATCTGCCATCGCTTAAAGCCGCCATCGATGAAGGTGCCGATGTGGTTTATCTGGGGTTCAAGGATGATACCAATGCCCGGAATTTTGCCGGTCTGAATTTCAATGACAGGACATTGGATCAGGGGCTGGACTATGTGCGCAATAAAGGCAGACATGTTTATGTGGCATTGAATACCTATCCGCGTCCACAGGGGTGGAAGCGCTGGCAGCAAGCTGTGGATCGAGCGGCGGACATGCAGGTCAACGCCTTGATTGCAGCAGACATGGGAGTGCTGGACTACGCAGCAAACCGCTATCCAGATCTGCCATTGCACCTGTCTGTGCAGGGCTCTGCGACCAATTACGAAGCACTTAAATTTTATAGCGACAGATTTGGTATTCGTCGGGCAGTATTGCCTCGGGTGCTTTCCATGTCCCAGGTTAAGCACGTTGCGGAGAACACCGATGTAGAGATCGAAGTATTTGGCTTCGGTAGCTTGTGTGTGATGGTGGAGGGGCGTTGTTTGCTGTCTTCATATGCTGCCGGACAATCGCCGAATACCCACGGTTGTTGTTCTCCTGCCAGCGAAGTTCGCTATGAAGAGACAGCATCAGGTATGGAGACCCGTCTTGGTGGTGTGTTGGTGGATAAAGTTGGCAAGGGTGAAAATGCGGGTTATCCAACAGTGTGCAAGGGACGTTATGACGCCTTGGACAAAACCTACTATGCCATGGAAGAACCTACCAGTCTGAATACCCTGGATTTGTTGCCTGAATTGTTGGCTGCCGGAGTCAAGGCGATAAAGATCGAAGGACGGCAACGTAGCCCGGCGTATGTGCGTCAGGTGACACAGGTGTGGCGTCAGGCAATCGATAACTGCCTGGACAATCCTGCCAGTTTTCAGCCCCGTGCAGAATGGATGCAGGCGTTGGGAGCTGTATCAGAAGGTCAACAAACCACCTTGGGTGCGTATCATCGCACCTGGCAATGAGGTAGCGGCATGAAACTATCTTTAGGCCCCGTACAATATTATTGGTCCCGTGAAGACCTGCAGGATTTCTATCGTCAGGTAGCGCAGATGCCCGTGGATATCGTGTATCTGGGTGAAACCGTATGTTCAAAACGTCGTCTGTTTCGTTTTGACGACTGGATGGAAACGGGGCGCATGCTCAGGGATGCTGGAAAACAAGTGGTGCTGTCCACTTTATCCTTGCTGGAAGCAGAATCTGAATTGAAAACCTTGCGCCGTATCTGCGCCAATGGTGAGTTTCTGGTAGAAGCCAACGACATGGCTGCGGTGCAGCTCTTGTCAGCAGCTGATCTGCCTTTTGTAGCCGGTCCTACGGTCAACATTTACAATGCAGCGACGCTCAGGGTACTGGCAGAGCAGGGGCTGACACGTTGGGTGCCTGCGGTTGAGCTGGATAAAAATACGCTGGAAGCGGTGATCGAGGAACTGCCACCGCAGGTGGAAACCGAGTTGTTTGCCTGGGGACGTATGCCCCTGGCAATGTCGGCACGTTGTTATACCGCCCGCGCCTATGATCTACCCAAAGATGACTGTCAGTATCGCTGTCTTGATCATGCCGATGGTTTGACCCTGCGAACCCGCGAGGGTGAACCATTCCTGGGGATCAATGGTATTCAGACCCAATCTGCGTTGACTTGCAATCTCCTTCCCGAAATCAACGCAATTCGCCAGACAGGTATTGATGTGTTGCGTCTTAGTCCCCAGTCCCAGCATATGGGACGTATTGTTCAAGCATTTTCTGAGGCGTTACAGGAAGGTAAGGTCTTATCTGATCTTGATTTACAACGCCTGATGCCGGTAGGAAGCTGCGATGGATACTGGCATGGTGAAGCGGGGATGCGCCAACGCGCTTCCTCCTGACTTCAAATAATACCCGTAGAATATTGAGTATCAGTTTACAACAAGGGGAGTAGTCGTTTCGCCAGTCGGTGCAGTGGGTCGGGTAACAAATTTTCATCCAGAGAATAGAGAAGGTTTTTGATTTCCAATCCCAACTCTGTATCGCCTTCGAGTTGCAAGCGGCGTTGAAAAAACAGCGTGTCAGGGTCTTCTTCGTTCAGCCCCAGCAGTAGAAATTCCCGGGCTTTTCCACCAAAGCGTACATCGACGCTGTTCTTGGATGCTGCAGGTACAAATTTTTTATCCTCGATACTCAGTCGGTAATCCAACCCCAGATCCAGAACCTCGATCTGCAATACCCGTCCTTGCAGAAATACCAGTTCATCCTCGCGCAATGGCTCGGCGAGAAGTCGATTGAGTAACAAAGTCAATCCCTTGGAGTGGAAACGAGTGGGCAGGAGTTTCCCAGGCAGGGTCAACAATGACCCGACGCGGGGAGGGGAAAATGGGAGAGGCAAACGTGTAATCATTAGCGCAGTTTGCCATGCTTGTGTAAATGCCCATTTGAGCAACGTCAAGGAAAGCGCAAAAATAGACGGTGAATATACCCCCAATATATCAATACTGTCCCGTGTCACAACTTCCTCAAGTAACAGGAGTGAAACAAACAGATGTCACTAAACATTGGAGAACCACCCGTCGCCCGCAAAAATGGCAACTTTGCTTTGTTTGCCCTGGGGTTTCGTCCGTTTTTTCTTGCCGCTGGTGTATCAGCGCTGCTGTTGTTGGGATTGTGGCTGGCATTCTGGCAGGGCGTAGTACCTGCCAAGGGCTATTTTACTTTGGTGGAATGGCATGCCCATGAAATGCTGTTCGGCTATACCGCGGCGGTTATTGCCGGCTTTCTGCTAACCGCAGTAAAGAACTGGACGGGAATGGCCGTGCCCACAGGAAGACTGTTGCTGATTATTTCCAGCCTGTGGTTACTGGGACGGGTGTTAGTTGTTACGCCAGGCTTGCCCCAGTGGTTGGTTGCGATTGTTGATCTGGCGTTTATTCCCCTGGTGGCTTGGTCTTTGTGGCGCCCCCTCTGGCATGGACAGAACAAAGTCAATCGATTGTTTTTGCTTATATTCGCAGGTATGACGGCTGCCAATTTACTGGTTCATCTGGACGTGGCGGGGGTGGCTGAAGGATTGTGGCCTCGTGGTGCGTATTTGATGGTGGATATGGTGCTGCTGGTATTATTGCTTGTTGCTGGTCGGGTGGTTCCCTTCTTTACCGAGAAAGCGGTGCCGGGTGCTCGCTCTACTGTGCGTCCCATTATAGAGAAAGCCACTTTTATCAGCATGCTGATCGCAGCCATTGCTGAATTGATATTGCCTCATGGGCCAGTGGCAGGTGTGGCGTTGTTGGTGGCAGCCTTGATCCAGGGGGTGCGCCTTTCAGGTTGGTATAACCCGGGTGTTTGGCGGGTACCGATTTTGTGGGTATTGCATATTGGCTATGCTTGGCTGGTACTTGGGCTTGCTTTGCGCGGACTCGCGGGGTTTGGGGTGTTGCCTTATGCGGTTGCGCTACATGCCATCACCGTGGGTGGTATAGGTGTGCTTACCCTGGGAATGATGTCTCGGGTTGCCCTCGGGCATACCGGGCGCAATATCAATGACACCGGGCCGCTGATTCCTATCGCTTTTGTATTGCTCAACCTGGGGGCTGCTGTGCGGGTTTTTGGCCCGCTTTTCATGGTAGAAAACTTCAATACCTGGATCAACATCGCCGGTGGTTTGTGGATGTTGGCTTTCCTTGCTTTCGTGGTGGTTTACACACCCATACTGATCAAGATGCGCGTCGATGGTCGACCAGGTTAAGTGCTTATATTGCGGAAAGAAAATTTCCGCAGATGTGTCTCATTGCCCACATTGTAATGCGGTATCGCATTTTCAGGAAAAGGGCTATCGCGCAGGCATTCGGAGAAAGTTTGTTGTCTGGTTTGTGCTGTTGGTCATTCTTTGTGCGGTGATGATCCTGTGGTTGCCGCAGATTCGCTAAGGAACCTCTGATCGAATCGTGACACGGCATCTTGCGGCGCAAAATCGTCCATTTCTGCGTTGCAAACCTTCGCAATAGCTTGCTATTACGCGCGGCTTGCGCCTTGAACTGAACGATTTTTCACCACAATCTGCTCGCACCAGATTCAATCAGAGGTTCCCTAAGGAACCAATCAGAGCGCCCTCGAATTCGTCAGACTTTCCTGTCAGCCCGAGATTATTCTTGTCTTCCGTACAGGCTGGCATAGAGGCCGTCTTCGCGAATTAGTTCCTCGTGGCTGCCTTGTTCTACGATGCGCCCATCTTCGAACACCAGCACCCGGTCAGCCTGTTTTACCGCGCTGAGACGATGGGCAATAATCAGGGTAGTGCGTTGTTGCAGGAATTCAGCCAGTTGTTTATGCAGGCGGGTCTCGGTGTCGGTGTCCAGTGCTGAAGTCGCTTCGTCCAGAATAACCACCTTGGGTTGGCTTAGGATCATGCGCGCCACCGCCAGGCGTTGGCGTTGTCCGCCAGAGAGTCGCACCCCATCCCGTCCAATACGGGTTTCCAACTGTTGGGGAAGTGCTTCGATGCTGTGCTTCAGTTGTGCAATCTCCAATGCCTGCCAGATGGCGGTGTCGCTGATGTCTGCACCCAGGGTAATGTTCATGCGTACCGTGTCGTTGAGCAATGCTGGGTGTTGAAGCACTGTGGCAACATTGTCCCGCACCACATCCAGACCAATTTTTGGCACCGGGATATGGTTAAAACAGACACAGCCGCTATCGGGTAGATACAATCCAAGAAGGATTTTTACCAGGGTGCTTTTACCACCGCCGCTGGCGCCGACCAGTGCGACTTTCTCCCCTGCCTGGATATTGAGTGTCACATCACTGAGAATGGCGGGTCCATCACCGTAGGAAAATCCAATATGCTGCATCTGTATGGATACGCTTTGGGTTTCGGCAAAAGGATTCTCCTGATGGGGAAACTGAGGTTCCAGCTTCACATCCACCAGTTCATTGATGCGCCCCAGGGCAGCACGGGCGGCATGGTAGGCGTACTGAATATTCAGCAATTCCTGTACCGGCCCCATCATGAACCACAGGTAGGCAAATACCGCCAGCATTTGTCCGATGCTCAAGTCGGAATACAACACCATGAACATACTGACCGCGCGAAACACATCGAAGCCGAATAGAAACACCATGAATGAGAGCCGGGTTGCTGCATCGCTTTTCCAGGCAAAACTGGCAGAACTGCTGCGAATGCCATCGGCCTTGTTGATAATTCGTCTGATGTAATGACGCTCGCGGTTGCTGGCGCGAATTTGTTCGATGGCATCCAGGGTTTCCGCCAGGGCTTCCTGAAAAGCCTGGTAGGCGCGGTTTTCCCGCCCCTTGAGTTCTTTGACCTTGCGCCCAAACAGGGTGGTGACATAGACCACCAGTGGATTGAGCAACAGAATGAACAATGCCAATTGCCAATGCATCCACAGCAATACTACCGCCGTGCCAATGACTGTCAGCAGGGCAACGATGAACTTGCTGGTGGAGTTGCTGACGAATTGATCCACCGCATCCAGATCAGTGACCAGGTGGGAAGCGACGGTGCTGCTGCCCAGCACTTCATATTCTGCCATGGAGAAGTGCTGCAGGCGTTGCAGCAAATCCTTGCGTATGCGGTAGATAACGTCTTTGGAAATACGGGTAAACTCACGTACCTGCCAGACGCTGAATATCAATGCCAGTAAGCGCAGAACAAGGGTGAATGCCAGCACTGCCAGAATATACAAGGCAGGCCCCTGCCAGCTCTCGGGAAACAGATTGTGACTCCATTCCACCAGGGTGCCCGGTTTGTTCAGCAATACTTCATCCACCAGTAAAGGCATCAACAAAGGGATGGGGACGGAAACCAGAGCGCCGAGTATGGCGATCACATTGGCTGTTATCAGTTCCTTGCGGTGGGACAGCACCATCCTGATCATTTCGCTCCAGGAATAAGGTTTGGAACGGATGTTGGATTGGACAGCAGGAGGATTCATGGGGTGATTCTATCAAGTTTTGCTAAAATGCTGTCTTTCCATATTGAAAAACCCAATGTTTGTTTTCGGGAAAGGCAGGATTCATGCGCATAATACTCTTTGTTTTCTTTTTGTTTGCCAGTCTGACCTGTACGGCATCCGTTGAATTGGAAGGAAAATTCATTCAGGGGGGGCTGGTATTTGGAAAAACACAGCCAGGAGCCAAGGTCGTGCATGACAAGGAACAGGTTCCTGTGTCAGCAGATGGACATTTTGTCATTGGTTTTGTGCGCAAGGCGCCCGAGCAGTCGACCCTGGTGATCACTCTGCCTGATGGCAGCACTGAAACCCGACATCTGAAAATTGCCCAGCGTGAATATAATATTCAGCGTATCGATGGCTTGCCGCCACGCAAAGTCACCCCAAGGGAAGAAGATCAGAAACGGATCAAGGCAGATCGGGTAGCGGTGAAAAAAGCACGTTCCCGGCGTGGTAATCAAATTGATTATTTGCAAGGCTTTTCCTGGCCTGTTCAGGGTAGAATTTCAGGCGTATATGGCAGTCAACGGATATTGAATGGCAAGCCGAAGTGGCCTCATTTTGGCGTTGATGTTGCCGGACCTGTTGGCACACCGGTACGTGCACCTGCGCCCGGATTGGTGACCCTGGCACATCCTGATATGTTTTACTCGGGAGGAACTTTGATTATGGATCATGGACATGGGTTATCATCTACATTCCTTCATCTGAGCAAGATATTGGTCAAAGAGGGCGAGCGGGTAAAGAAGGGACAGGTTGTGGCTGAAATGGGGGCGACGGGTCGCGTTACTGGCCCCCATCTGGACTGGCGCATGAATCTGCGTGGAAAACGAGTGGATCCACAGCTGGTGGTTGATCCAATGACTTCTGACAAAGCGGAAAATACAAAATGAACAGACCTTTGATTGTGTCCTTGCTGGTAGTTGCCAGTCAACTTGCCGTAGCCGATGATTTGTTGCAAGTGTATGGCATGGCAGTGGACAAAGATCCCATCATGCGCGAGGCAGCAGCAGTACGGGAATCCCGTCGTGAATCCCGTCCTCTGGCGCTGTCGCAGTTGTTGCCGAATGTCAGTGTCAGCGGTGATACCAACTACAATACAACGGATACTCAGGCTCTGGGGAACGAGAGTTTTGCCACCAGCAGTTTGGGTATCAACCTGTTACAACCCTTGTATCGTCGTGATCGCATGATTCGCCTGGAACAGGCAGATTGGCAATTGGAACTGGCAGATGCCGAATATCGAGCGAAAGAGCAAGACCTGATGCTACGGGTTGCCACTGCCTATTTTAATATTCTCTCCGCTGAGGAAGGTGTGACCTTTGTGCGTGCAGACAAGAAAGCCATTGCACGCCAGTTGGAACAGGCAAAACAGCGCTTTGAAGTCGGATTGATTGCCATAACTGGGGTACATGAAGCCCAGGCTCGCTATGACCAGGCAGTTACCGATGAAATCGTTGCGCAAAATGAATTGGACAACGCCTGGGAAGACCTGCGTGAAATCCTGGGCATGCGCCCGGAAAAATTGGCAGTGCTGAAAGAGAAGGTTTCCCTGGATCCTCCCATACCGGCTGCCATTGATGAATGGAGCTCCTTCGGTCTGGAAAATAATCCTGCGGTCAAAGTTGCGTCAGATGCCACTCAGATCGCCCAGCGTGAGATCGAGGTGCAAAAATCCGGACACTATCCCAGTCTGGATCTGGTTGGACGCTATGGGACGTTTCAGACCAATCAGGACAATCGTTTCGATGTGGACAATGGCAATATTGGCCTACAACTGAATGTCCCCTTGTATGCTGGCGGTGGCGTGACTGCTGCCACTCGTCAGGCCAGAGCTGATCTGATTGCTGCCCAGGAACGCCTGGATCAGGCACGCCGATCTACTGACAAGGCGGTTCGCAATGCCTATCGTGGAGTACAGGCGAGCATCAGTGCTGTTCGAGCATTGGAAGCTGCCATCGTTTCCACTAAAAGCGCTCTGGAAGCCACCAGTGCAGGCTTTGAGGTCGGTACTCGTACCTTGGTGGACGTGTTGAACTCGCAGCGGGACTACTATCGCGCGCGCAGAGATTTTGCACGGGCGCGTTACGTTTATTTGACAAATATGCTGCGACTGCGTCAGGCAGCCGGTGTATTGGAAGTGGCTGATATCGAGAAGGTGAACGCTTTGCTGGTGAACAAATAATGTCAGGAAACAGTATCGGAAAACTTTTTGTCGTCACCAGTTTTGGTGAGAGTCATGGTCTGGCGATTGGTTGTATCATCGATGGTTGCCCGCCGGGCATGGAATTGAGCGAGGCAGATATCCAGCCTGATCTGGAGCGTCGACGCCCCGGAAAAACCCGTCATACCACCCAGCGTCGAGAAATGGATGAGGTACAGATTCTGTCGGGAGTGTTCGAGGGAAAAACCACGGGCACGCCCATTGGTTTGCTCATCCACAACACAGATCAACGCTCAAAAGATTACTCGGATATTGCTGCCAGCTTCCGTCCCGGACATGCAGACTACACCTACCTGCAGAAATATGGAATTCGCGACTACCGGGGGGGCGGTCGTTCTTCCGCCCGGGAAACCGCCATGCGCGTGGCGGCAGGAGCCGTTGCCAAAAAGTATCTGCGCCAACGCTTTGGTATCGAAGTTCGCGGATATTTGTCAGCTTTGGGTGACAACCGTCCGCAAAAATTTGCCTGGGATGGTGTGGAAGAAAACCCCTTTTTCTGGCCGGACGCCAACCAGATTGATGATCTGGAAAACTACATGGATCAGTTACGCAAAGAAGGTAATTCCGTCGGTGCTGAAGTGACTGTAGTGGCCACCGGAACGCCGCCGGGTTGGGGAGAGCCCGTGTTTGATCGCCTGGATGCGGATATTGCCCATGCGCTGATGGGTATCAATGCGGCCAAGGGTGTAGAGATCGGTGCAGGTTTTGATGCAGTGGCGCAAAAAGGTACCGAGCACCGGGATGAAATGACTCCAAAAGGTTTTCTCAGTAACCATGCCGGAGGGGTGTTGGGGGGTATTTCTTCTGGACAGGACATTGTGGCAAAAGTTGCTTTCAAGCCCACATCCAGCATTCGTCTAGGGGGCAGAACAATCAATACTGATGGTGAAGCCAGCCAAGTCATCACAAAAGGGCGACATGATCCCTGTGTGGGTATTCGGGCAGTGCCCATCGCTGAAGCTATGCTGGCAATCGTACTGTTGGATCACGCTTTGCGCCATCGCGCCCAGAATGCAGATGTGCAACCACCGCTAGACGTGGTTCCTGCCAGCGTATGAACTGACAATGCCTTACTGGCGTCTTTCCGCCTTTTATTTCTTCTATTTTGCGGCGCTTGGAACCTTGATGCCGTATTGGGGGCTGTATTTGCAGTCCCTGGGTTTCGATGCCTTTGCCATTGGATCATTGATGGCCATTCTCATGGCGACCAAGATTGTCGCGCCTAACGTGTGGGGATGGCTGGGTGATCATCTTGGTCACCGCATGTTTATCGTGCGTATTGCTGCCGCCTTATCATTGCTGTTTTTTGCCTTCATGCCTCTGGCGTCCGGTTATTGGCAGATTGCCCTGGTGATGGTGATCTACAGCTTTTTCTGGAATGCCTCCTTGCCCCAGTTTGAAGTAGTGACGTTCAACTACCTGGGGAAAAACGTAGAGCAATATTCCCGCTTGCGCCTTTGGGGGTCTATTGGCTTCATCGTCACCGTAATATTGGTGGGTAAACTGGTTGATCGTTTCGGTGCTGGCGTTGTTCTCGAATCGCTGTTGGTCGTGTTTGCGGGAATTTTTCTTACCAGTTTGTTGGTCAAAGACAAAGCGGAAGCGGTTATTGAGCAACATGGCAACACCATAATGAGTGTGTTGAAGAAGCCTCATGTGCTGGCTTTTTTCCTGGCTGTATTCCTGATGCAGATGAGTCACGGTCCTTACTATGCTTTCTATTCTATTTATCTTCAGGACTATGGTTACAGCAAAAGCAATATCGGTATCCTGTGGAGTATCGGTGTTTTTGCCGAGGTGATGCTGTTCTTTTTCATGCATCAACTCATGCGGCGTTTTTCAGCAGCATGGATACTGGTGGTCAGTCTGGCGCTCGCGTCGGTGCGCTGGTTGCTGATTGGCTTTTTTCCCGATATTTTGGGCTTGTTGGTACTGTCGCAAGTGTTGCATGCAGCCAGCTTTGGGAGTTTTCATGCAGCGGCCATCCATCTAGTGCATGGCTTTTTTCGTGGCCGGCATCAAGGGCGAGGACAAGCCTTGTATGCCAGTTTGAGTTTTGGTGCTGGTGGTGCGGTAGGCACATTTGTCAGTGGCTATCTGTGGGAAGAGCAGGGCGCCACTTTCGCTTATACTATGGCATCCGCCATCGCTCTATTGGGGGCGTGGATCGTGTGGCATTTTGTTGTCCCTCCTTTTGATACTACGGAAGAATGATTCTGTGAATAGATTGCGTCGATTGGTTCTACCTGTCCTTATTATTGCTGTGGCAGTGGGTGTGTTCATGGTGCTCAAAGCCACCAAGCCACACAGCAAGGATGTCGCCATCGAAGAAAAAAGCTGGCCAGTAGCGGCGATTGCTGTACAACCGGGTGAATGGCCCACCAATATCCTGTTGTACGGTGTCGTGGATGCCCTCAATTATTCAGTGCTTACGGCAGCACTCTCTGCTGATGTCAAACAGGTGTATGTCATCGAAGGCAGTCAAGTTGAAGCTCAGGATTTGTTGCTGGAACTGGATGACCAGGACGCCAAACTGGATTTGTTACAGCGCGAAGCAGATGTGGCTCAAGCACAAGCAGCGATCGCGGTGCAAGAGTCTCGGCATCAGGCAGATCTCCAGGCTTTGCCTGATGAGCGACGTTTGTATCGGTTGGTGCAGGCAGAAGTGAAACGCTTGCTGGATCTGAAAAAGAAACAAGTCAGTTCCCAGTCTGCGTTGGATCTTGCGCGTCAGAATGCAGCCCATCAATCCATCAGTGTCGCCAGAATCGAAGAGAGTATCCGTACCCATGACAGCCGCATGCTGGAACTGCGTGCCGCGTTGGCGAGGGCGAAAGCTGCACTGGAAAAATCTCAACGTCAGTTGGATCGAACCAAGGTCAAAGCTCCTTTTGCGGGGCGTGTGGTCAAGGTTCTGGTGGCGCAGGGGCATCGCGTCAATGCCGGTGCACGACTGCTGGATATGTTTGAAAATACCACCTTGATGTTTCGCGCCATGTTGCCTGCAACTTATATCGCCCAGGTACGTGATGCCATTACCGCCAAGCAACCCTTGGTGGTGGCAGGTGAAATCGATGGTAGAGAGATTAAGGGGCATTTGATTTCCCTGGGTGCTGAAGTGCGTCAGGGCAGTGGCGGGGTCGAGGCATTGTTTCTGATTGATTCCGGCTGGGACTGGTTGCAAAAAGGCCGAGTCATGCAATTGCGCCTGACCTTGCCCAAGCAATCCAATGTCATGCCGGTTCCTTTTGAAGCCCTGTATGGATCGGACAAGGTGTATGTTATCGATGATCACCAGCGCCTCAAACCTGTGACTGTGGAACGACTGGGCGAAATCTGGTTGGATGGAAAAAATCAGGTGTTGATTCGTTCTTCCCAGCTCCACTCAGGTCAGCGTTTGTTGATAACCCAATTGCCCAATGCGGTAGAAAGTCTGTTGGTCGAGGTTGTGGAAGGTGACTGACAACTTCCAGCACAAAGACGATATGGTGGGTATTTTTGCCCGGCATCCAGTTGCAGCCAACCTGGTGATGGTCATCATGTTGTTGTCCGGGGCGTTGGCGTTGTCCTCTTTGAATACCCAGTTTTTTCCTACTTTCGACATCCAGATCGTTACTGCACGGGTGGTTTGGCCAGGGGCGACGGCGGAAGATGTGGAGAAGTCCATCACTATTCCTCTCGAACAGGAATTGCGTTCAGTGGAAGGGTTGAAAAAGATTACTTCGACCTCCGCCCAAGGTGTGGGCGTGGTGATTCTGGAGTTTCCCGAGGGTACTGATATGGGGGAAGCCACGGACCGGGTGGATGCCAGAGTCAAGGCGGTGCGCAATCTGCCTCAAGATGCACGTACGCCCCAGGTCAGTCATGTGATCAATTTTGAGCCCATTGCGCGTTTGTTGATTCATGGTCCCAGTGATTTACGTGAATTGCGGGGTCTGGCATATCGCTTTGAGGAAGAGTTGCTGCAACGTGGTGTGGCAAAAGTGGATATCCGTGGTTTGCCCGAAGAAGAAATAGCGGTGCATCTGTCTCAACGGCAACTACAGACCTTGGATATGACCCTGGGAGAAGTGGGGCGTCGCATCAATGAAATTTCCCGTGACCTGCCTGCGGGACAGGTTGGTAAAAGAGACGTTGCCCGGGAATTGCGTACCCTGAGTCAGCAGCGTGATGTAAAAGGTTTCGAAGATCTACCGTTGGTAGCGAACCTCAAGGGCGATCATGTTCGCCTGGGGGATGTTGCCCATGTGGAAAGACGACCAAAAAATAATCAGATTACCATCACCTACCAGGGTAAACCTGCGGTGGAGCTACGGGCGCAACGCGCCACCACGGGTGATACGCTGGAGTCAGCCAGTATCTTGCAACAATGGCTGAAAGAGATCCGTCCGACCCTTCCTCAGGGAGTAAAAATCACCGTCTATGATGAAGGCTGGCTGCTGATCCGGGATCGAATCAATCTGCTGCTGAAAAATGGTCTCAGTGGTCTGGTACTGGTTGTTGCCATCTTGTTCCTGTTCCTCAATGCCCGGGTGGCTGGCTGGGTGACCCTGGGTATTCCTGTGTCCTTCATGGCAACCCTGGCACTGGTGTGGCTGGCGGGGGGAAGTATCAACATGATTTCCCTGTTTGCCTTGATCATGGCATTGGGAATCATTGTGGATGATGCCATCGTGGTAGGTGAAGATGCCTTGTCACATTATCAAAAAGGTGAAAATTCCCTGGAAGCCGCCGAAGGTGGAGCCAGACGCATGTTGGCGCCGGTGTTGTCATCGTCCCTGACCACCATTGCGGCGTTTATTCCGTTGATGATGGTGTCTGGCATTATTGGCAGTATCTTGTTCGATATTCCCTTTGTGGTCATCTGTGTGATTGCTGCCTCCTTGGTCGAAAGTTTTTTGGTGCTGCCGGGGCATCTGCGCCACAGTTTTCATAAGGCGCATCACAAGCAGCCAGGGAAATGGCGCAAGAAGCTGGATGCCGGCTTCGAACATTTTCGCGACTACCGTTTTCGCCCATTGGTAAAAGCAGCAGTGGCGAGACCGGGAGTGACCATTGCTTCTGCGGTTGCTGCCATGATCATGGCAATTGGTCTGCTTGCGGGGGGGCGCATTGGTTTTACCTTCTTTCCCACGGTTGAAGGTAATGTGATTCATGCCAGTGCCAGCTTTGTATCAGGTACACCTCCAGAGCGTGTAAACAACTTTATCGACAAGGTTGAGCAAGCTTTATACATGGCAGAAGAGGCTTTGGGTGGCGGGCTGGTGCGGATCGCCAAGGTCTCTCACGGTATGGGCGTGTTTTCCAATGCCCAGTCAGGTCGGGCAGGGGAGCAGTTTGCCACGGTAACGGCTGAATTGGTGTCATCGGATGAACGCAACGTGCGCAATCAGGCTTTCCTGGATGAATGGCGTAAACATTTCAAGGATGCGCCCGGGCTGGAGAAAATGACCCTGACCTCACGACGTGGAGGAGGACCTCCCGGCAGGGACTTGGAAATCAAATTGACGGGGCCTGATATTCAGAAGATCAAACAGGCGGCGCTTGCTATTACTACCGTGTTGGAAGGCATGGATGGTGTGACAGGGATTGAAGATGACATGCCATATGGTCATCAGCAGTTGATTTACACCTTAACACCCATGGGGCGCGCCCAGGGCTTGACCGAAGTGGAAGTTGCCCGGCAGATGAGTGATGCCCTGACGGGGAATCTCAGTCAGATTTTTATCGATGGACGTGACGAACTTGAAGTGCGGGTGATGCTGCCGGATGCGCAACGCTATCATCTGTCTACCCTGGATTCACTGAATTTGCGCTTACCCAATGGTGGTCAAATGCCCCTGCGTAGTGCCTTGCAGTTGTCTGAACGTCAGGGATTTGAAATTCTGCGGCATTTTGATGGGCAGTTGGCGGCCACGGTGTTTGCCGATGTCGATCCCACCAAGAACAATGCCAATGACATTCGTGAGCAACTGAAGAAAGATTTATTTTCTGAAGTGTTTCAGAAATGGGGTGTACACATGAGCTACACCGGCAAGGCACAAGACCAGAAAGATACCATTTCGGACATGAAAAAAGGTGCATTGTTCGCCCTGGCGATGATCTATATCGTACTTGCCTGGGTATTTGGATCTTATGGCTGGCCGTTGGTAGTGATGAGTATTATCCCGTTTGGTATTGTTGGGGCTATTGTCGGTCACTGGGTGATGGGGATCGAACTGACCATCTTGTCCATGTTCGGTATTTTTGGTCTATCGGGGATCGTGGTGAATGATTCCATCATTCTGGTGGTTTTCTACAAGCAATTGCGGGAACAGGGCATGGGCGTTCAGGAGGCGATTATCGAAGCAGCCTGCCAGCGTTTGCGAGCCGTGTTGCTGACATCATTGACCACTATCGCCGGCCTGACACCTTTGTTGTTTGAAACATCCTTGCAGGCACAATTTCTCATTCCCATGGCAGTATCTATTTCTTTTGGTCTGGCATTTGCCACTTTCCTGGTGTTGTTGCTGGTTCCTTCGTTACTGAAATTGCATGAGGGGTTTGTGTATCGACGTCATTCCCCAACGCCGTTGCCCTCGTCAGCCGCCTCTTCGGTTTAATGACGTTTCTTGCGCGAGCAAGAGTCAGCGTCAAATCAAAGTAGTATGCAGTCAAATCACTATTTCGAAGTGATTTGACTCCGACCCTAAGGTGCTTACTGATGTTTCTTGCGTACCAGCAGGAAGGGGCGTTCTACCAGATAGTAGGACAAAGCCGCGAGTACAATGCTGCTTGAAAAACCCGCCAGGGCGAGGGTAGGAAGAGAGTAGCCGTCGAGTGACTTTATCCATGGGGTATGCGCCAGCCATTCGACCATGGGGTAATGCCACAGGTAGAGGCTATAGCTGATCAACCCAAGAAACAGCATCAATGGATTGCTGAACAGCTTGCTGATCCAGCCATGATTCAATGCCAGACTCAGTACCAGCAGGGCAATTGCCAAGCCTGCTGCGCCATACCATACGAACAGGCTCCAATGTCCTTGCCAGAAATGTTTGTGCATACCGCCGGAAAAAAAGTACAGCAGATAAATAATGCCAGCCAGCCCCAGGAAAAATCCTGCCCGTGACAGCCATTGTTGCAACGGTTGTTGCTTGCCATTTCGATAAAGCAAGTACAGGTAGGCTGCAAGCATGCCACTGACGAATTGATTCAATCTGCCAGGCAGCTGATTCAATATCCATTGCTTCTTCGCTGTGCTGCTATCAGCCACCCATTGAAAAACACCATAGCGATAGCTGATGGCAATAACGGTGGAAAGTACGAACAGTATCAGCAATTTCTTCGGTGTGGTTGCCCACAGCATCAGTAGCGGAAGCAGTAGGTAAAAACCAAATTCGATGGGCAATGTCCAGTAGACGCGATTGATATCGCCGTTATAGGCAAACCAAAAATTGTGGATCATCAAGCCATGGCTCAACAAGCTGCCTGTTTCGGGCAGCGCTTTGTTGGAAAAAAGCAGGCTGATGCCCAACAGAAGAATAATTTGTGCGTAGTAGGCGGGTAGCACCCGTAGCAAACGGCGTTGGAAATAACGGGGCAGCGCTACCGGGGATTGCTGGAAGAAATGCCAGCGCAGAAAAGGAATGGAAAGCAGAAAACCGGAGAGCACGAAAAAAATATCCACTCCGACCCAGCCGCCGGAGAACAGCGGCGTCAGATCCATGCGCATATCGAACAAATGGATATAAATTTTTTTCGGCCCTGCCGCCATCCACAGATGAAACAGCAACACCCAACATGCGGCCAGACCACGCAAACCAGTCAGGGCATCGATGTAATCAGTATGGGTGGAAGTGGCGCGTTCCAGTTCCAGCAGCTTGTTGTCAGACCTTATGGGATACTCCCGGCGTATCAGGCACTCAGATCGTCAGACAGAAACGGCTTGATGGTCTGGAGCATTTCCTGATGAATCTTGAAATTCCCTGCCACCAGATTGCCCGTTGTAAAATGTGTGTTGCCGCCACTGAGGTCAGTCACCACGCCGCCAGCTTCTTTCACCAGCAAGGCACCACCGGCAAAATCCCACTGTGCCAGTCCCAGTTCCCAAAAGCCATCGATACGACCCGCTGCCAGCCAGGCAAAATCCAGTGCTGCAGAGCCTGGGCGACGTACCCCTGCTGCATCCTTGATCAAGGCTTTCATCATGCCGAAATAGGCATCAATATGGCGCTGATCGCGGTAGGGAATGCCGGTTCCCAGCAAGGCCGCATGTAAATCCTTTTGTTTGGAAACCCGAATCCGGTGATCATTGAGGTAAGCACCGCCGCCTTTGTGGGCGCTGAAGGTTTCATCCCGCAGGGGGTCGTAGACAACTGCCGCTTCCAGCTCGCCCCGGTATTGCAGTGCAATGGAGATGGAAAACTGGGGGAAACCGTGCAGATAATTGGTGGTTCCGTCCAGGGGATCAATAATCCACAAGAAATCATTTCCGGCATGACTGCCACTTTCCTCGGCAAGAATGGCATGATCAGGATAAGCTTTCTTGATGGCATTGATGATGATCTGCTCAGAAGCACGATCGACTTCAGAGACAAAATCATTTGCCTGTTTTTCCTGAACTTCAATCTTTTCCATGTGATTGAAATAGTTAAGCAGCAGTTTTCCAGCTTCGCGAGCCGCACGAGAAGCGATGGTAGTCATGGGATTCATGATGGTTGAGGATAATCCGAGCCTTGAAAATAATTTACCATTATACTCTACAGCCATGGAAAACATACGCATTGTATTGGTAGAAACTTCTCATGGCGGCAATATTGGTGCTGTTGCCCGGGCAATGAAGAATATGTGCCTGGATGACCTGGCGTTGGTCAATCCCCAGCAGTTTCCTACAGAAGAATGTATGGCAAGGGCATCCGGTGCGGATGATATTCTGCACGAGGCTGGTGTCTACCAAAGTCTTGACCAGGCGGTGGCTGATTGCACCCTGGTGGTTGGCGCCAGTGCCCGCTTGCGTAGTGTCAGCTGGCCGCAGCTCGATCCCCGTGAGTGTGCAGACCTGGTGTTGGCGCGTGCTGTGGATGCCAAAGTTGCCCTGGTATTCGGGCGTGAGCGCACGGGCTTGACCAACTCAGAACTGGAACGTTGCAACTATCTGGTGAATATTCCTGCCAATGCTGATTATTCTTCCCTCAATCTGGGTATGGCTGTTCAGGTCGTCAGTTATGAATTGATGATGCAGTCTCGTGGAGAGCTTGAGCCAGCAACCGAATTGCGGGACTTGGCGACAGCAAAAGACATGCAGGGATTATTTGCTCACCTGCAACAGGCGCTGGAAGATATTGGTTTTCTCGATCCGCGTAAATCTGACAAACTGATGCGACGCCTGAAGCGGTTATTTTATCGTGCCGAACCGGATGTGGATGAGTTGAAAATCCTGCGGGGCATTCTCAGCGCAGCTCAAGGCAGGAAATCAGCCCGCAGGGAATAAACCTGCCCATTCTCGGGTATGTGTTGCTGGATTACTGGTAGCATATTCCAAAATCGATAATATTGGAGTCATCATGGACATAAACGGACCATTGAAAATAGGCGTCATCGACGCAGCAGATACCCCGGGTTGGGAACTTCAAGTGACCTTTACGGATGAATTCAAGGCAGCCAGCCTGGAGAATCAGGGCAAGATCTTTGAAAGTTATGTTCGGGAACTGGTGGATAACATCAACCAACTGCCTGAAGGAGATCGCGACCGTGATGGCATGTCGATTGTTTTTCAGCTCTGTTCGGAAATGCTGCCTTACATCAAAGATGGACAGATTGCCTTGGAAGAAACCATGCAAGTAGAAATTGCTCAAACCCAGGCGGTTTCCATTACTGATTTTCTCAATGGCTGATTCTGCGCCCCGCATTGGTTTCGTCAGTCTGGGTTGCCCCAAGAATCTGGTGGATTCAGAACGAATACTCACCCAGATGCGAGCAGAAGGTTACCTTATCGTCCCTGACTATGATGGTGCGCAACTGGTTATTGTCAACACCTGTGGTTTTATCGATTCAGCCGTAGAAGAATCCCTGCAAGCCATTGGTGAAGCGCTGGATGCCAATGGGCAGGTTATTGTGACCGGCTGTCTGGGGGTAAGAGCAGAACAGATCCGGGAGAAATATCCTAAGGTGCTGGGTGTTACTGGACCCCATGCCTATGAGGAAGTTATGACCCTGGTGCATGAGTTCTTGCCTGCACCTCATGATGCCTGGAGTAGCCTGATTCCTCCTCAGGGCATCAAGCTTACGCCCCGGCATTATGCCTATCTGAAAATCTCCGAAGGCTGTAACCATCGTTGCAAGTTTTGCATTATTCCCGCCCTGCGTGGAGATTTGTGCAGTCGCCCCCTCAGTGAAGTGGCTGGCGAGGCTCAACGGCTGGTGGAAGCAGGTGTGCGAGAGTTGTTGGTTGTCTCTCAGGACACCAGCGCCTATGGTGTTGATTTGAAATATCGCACCGATTTTGTTGCGGGTAAGCCCTTGGAAACCCGCTTGCTGAATTTGGCAAAGGTTTTGGGCGAGCTACCCGCATGGGTGCGCTTGCACTATGTTTATCCGTATCCCCAAGTAGATCAGGTAATCCCCCTGATGGCTGAAGGTGCCATATTGCCGTATCTGGATATGCCCTTACAGCATGGTAGTGAGCGTATCCTCAAGTCCATGGGGCGACCTGCGGCAACGGAAAAAGTCCTGGATCGATTGAGTAACTGGCGCCGGGATTGTCCTGAACTGGTTATCCGCTCCACCTTTATCGTGGGATATCCGGGGGAAACCGAGCAAGATTTTCAGCAGTTGCTGGACTTCCTTGAACAAGCCCAGTTGGATCGTGTGGGTTGTTTTACCTATTCACCTGTGGAGGGTGCCCTGGCAAATCAACTACCTGATCAGCTTCCTGAGGAGATCAAGGAAGAGCGGCTGCAGCGTTTCATGGAAGTTCAAGCCCGAATCAGCACCGAAAAATTGCGTGCCAAAATTGGTCAACGCATGATCGTGTTGGTGGATGAAGTCGAAGAGCAACGGGTTGTGGCGAGAAGTGCAGGTGACGCGCCGGAAATTGACGGCCAGGTATTGATTGAAGGTGCCTGGGAGCTTACGGCGGGGGATTTCGTAGAAGTTGATATTGTGGGCAGTGATGCACATGATTTGAATGCGGTGATGGTAGAGGATGACAATACCTGATATAAATTAGGGAATAGGGTGTTTTCAATAGACTGAATGTATTTGAGTGGAAATAGCGTGAAAATTTCAAAGCCAACCAACTTGTTCTGAGGTAGATAATGACAACAAAAAATTTGATTCTGGGCGGCGGGCAGTTTGTCGAAGCAGGCGCACCTGCTGAAGAGATGCAGTTTGTGTTTTCCGTACTACAGCCCGATAGCTCAGAACCTATACTGATCAAGACGCATTTTTTGCCCCACGCCATTGCGTTGAAGCCAGATGAACCCACCACCCTGGCCGTTTTTGAGAAAAAAGGTCCGGGTGCATGCGAGATCGATTTGAACAGCATGAAATTGACGCGGGTGATGGAAACCGTGCCCCAGCGGCATTTCTACGGGCATGGTGCCTATTCTGCCGATTCCAAATTAATCTACTGCACCGAATCTTATTTGCATGACTTCAAGGGAATTATTGCCGTGCGGGATGCCGATTCACATCAAATTCTTGGTGAGTTTCCTACTTATGGCGAAGAACCCCATGAATGCCAACTGATTGACGACGGCAAAGTGATGGTAGTAACCAATGGTGGGGGCAGATTGGGGGGGGATGCCCCTTGTGTTACTTACATCGATGTGCAGAGTGAAAAACTGTTGGAGCGTATCGAACTTACCGAAGAAATGATCAACACTGGACATTTTGCCATTGCTGATGATGGCTCCCTGATCGTGGTATCAGCCCCCAGAGCGGGATTGGATCTAACCGACAATGGCGGCGTCAGTATCAAGGTGGCAGGCAAAGAAATGCGAACCATGACAGAGCCACAAGATATTGTCAGCCGAATGAAAGGAGAGGCGCTGAGCGTCGCCATTCATGAAGACAGTGGCACAGCGGCGGTGGCGCACCCGGATGGTGGCATGGTAACTTTCTGGTCGATGCAAAAAGGGACGTTCATCAAGGCAATGGATTTTCCCCGTCCCAGAGGTGTGACGCTGAACCGTGAAGGTAGCGCGTTTTTTATCAGCTATGGTAGTGATACCTGTTTGGGAGAAGTTGATGCGACTGCCTTGCAGCTGGATGAAAACAATGTTCGCAAAGGAACCTATCAAAGCGGTTCACATATTTTTAACTGGTTGCGGGAGTTGGATCAACTCGGATTTGAGCTGGAATCATGATCCACACGCCCGGTATTCTAATTCGGAATTCCTGAAAACAGCTTTATTTTATGAGAAAAGCAGTTGGCGGGGTGTTTTTAACTGGTTGAATTATAAATAAAAAATAGGAATTCAGAACTTTTTCACGACTTTTTCATGACTTCTGTCAGATGTTTCCACTATTCTTCTTACTAAATTAGTTTCCGTCCATCAATCGTTCACAGTAGACCTCTGTTTGTGGATGGGAACTAAATTAAATGGCAGGGAACAAGAGCAACTACCTGCCCACAGTTTCGAGGATAAGGTGAACATACTTCCCAAGGCTCACCCCGTACAAAGTGAGTACATAGGTCACGCCTTGTTCTCGATTTATTGCAGGAACTCTGATTGAAGAAAAATCCGTCACAATTAGGTTTCAGAGTTTCTTTAGAGGGCATCTCTGATAATGTCATTCCGGCGCAGGCCGGAATCTATAACCCGTTGATTGGATACACCGGGGTGACGAAAAAACATCTTTTGGAGATGCTCTGGAAATATGTTCAGGAATATAAAAAGAAAAATGCCCTGGGTCATTTTGACTCAGGGCATACTGAACGTGGCTATATCAAAATCTAAAAAGCGGAACCGGATTTTGCGCCCATTTTTTTCAGGATCATAGCCAGGGGGCAGAAGCCAGTGAAGGCTGACTGAAATAAATTGGCACCGACGAAAGCGGTAAACCACAACCAGTTCTGGTTATGGAAAATCGGACTGGCAGTCCAACCCAGAGCCAAGGATAACAATATTGCAAAGCCGGCAAATGCCAATACCAAACGTCCTACACTCATCTCAAATACCTCATTAGATTATTTTGTGCGGCTATGGTATCACTTATGGAGGTAATCTCAATCCGAATCGCTATTTGGAACCCGCGCTAACGCTTGCCTCAGCGTTTCAGGGTCGGCATCGGGTTTATGGGCATTCTCCGATAAATAACGTCGCCATTTCTTGGCTCCCGGTTGTCCATGGAATAGTCCCAGGATATGGCGAGTGAGACGTTTCAGGGGAACACCACGACTGCATTCTTGTTCCACCAGGGGCAGAAAAGCTTCAACAATCCCATGACGGTTGAGAGGCTGGCGCGTGCTGCCATAAATCTGTTTATCCGCCTGGGATAGCATCCATGGATTATGGTATGCCTCTCTTCCTATCATCACCCCGTCAACATGCTGCAAATGTTGGTTGGCTTCAGCCAGATTCATCACGCCACCATTGATGATGATTTCCAACTGGGGAAAATCCTGCTTCAAGCGGTAGACAATTTCATAGCGCAATGGAGGAACATCACGATTTTGTTTGGGGCTCAAACCCTGCAACCAGGCCTTGCGAGCATGGACAATGAACGTCTGGCAACCTGCTGCCGCCAGGGTATCCACGAAGTGGGTCAGCAAATCATAGCTATCCAGGTCATCGATGCCGATACGGTGTTTGGCACTAATGGGCAGACTACAGCTTTCTGTCATTGCCGAGATGCATTCCGCTACCAAAGCAGGTTCTGCCATCAGGCAGGCGCCAAACTTTCCTGATTGAACCCGGTCAGAAGGACAGCCGAGATTGAGGTTCACTTCGTCGTATTGCCATTCCTGTGCAAGGCGACAGCATTTGCCCAGATGCTCAGGGTTGCTGCCGCCCAATTGCAGTGCCAGGGGATGCTCTTCAGAAAAGAAATCCAGGAAGCGAGCAGGTTCGTTGAACAACAGTGCGCCCGTGGTGATCATTTCCGTATAGAGCAGGGTTTGCTTGCTGAGCAGACGATGAAAATACCTGCAGTACCGGTCAGTCCAGTCCAACATCGGTGCCACGGAGAGGTGCCTATTCACTGTTTTTTCGGGGATTCTATTCACTTGTCTGGCTCTTCTCCGCTTTGATGAGTGAGTTGTTGTCCATTTTTCTGCCCTTCGCCGTCTGTATCAGTCGCACAAGCACATGGATGATTCATGCGGAGAAGGGGCAAAAACGGACAGTTTCTGCCCAGAGAACAAGATGTTGATGATATAATTATCAGATCGGCACAAAAGACGTATTTGGCACCGATCAGAACCGGCTCGACAAGCCAGACGAAGGGTTTTCCGTCACCAGCCGCTTCTATAATCCGATATTACTCAAAGATACCTCTAGAACTATAACAAATCCAACGCTGAATCGTTTTGAAGCAGGAAAGTAAGTGCATGATAATTGGTAAATCCTGAACAGGATATTTTCAAGCTATTGCCGTATATTGGGAAAATAAGTCATTGAAAATAAAAAACTTATTGATAACGGAATGAGAGTGAACGGAACCTCTCTGTTCAGCATGTGAGCTGTCTTTGATATTGCAAGAGATGTGAAATGACGGGATTGAAAGCAGGCAAGAAAAGCAGAAAAAAGCAATCTGAGTTCCAAAAGCTTTGGGTTGAAGCAGAGCGGTTGCACAAGAAAAACATACGTTTTCGGGAGCGTCTGGACGAGATTGTGGAACGCATCAGTACAGAGATACTTCCTGTGGAAAAGGAACTGGCTTGGCAATATGTGCCACTGCTGAAACGCTTGCTGTCTCTTGGACAACGCAAGTCTTTGGCGAAATGGCAACGAGAAGAGTTGGACGAATGGATAATGGAGATCGCCGCAATAGTGCAGAGCATCGGTGACCTGCCTCAGGATCTTCTGGATGCCATGGCAGCTTACGACGCCTATCGTCATGGTGTCGAGTTGGATGATACGTCATCGGTTCCCTTGCATGAACAATTGCGGGCGCATGTCGAACAGGAAGAAAGGGAGTTCCAGGAGCAACAGGAATCGGTATCTGATTTCAATCAGCAGATCATTCGGGAAATCGTGGAGCAAAAGCTGGATGAAATGTTTGGACCCGAGCCTCCTGCGCCTGATCCACAGCGACCATCATCTATCGATGATTTTTTTCAGGAAGAACTCGAATCAGAACTCCAGCAACAATATGAAAACTATCATGCTGCCAGGAATGCTGCGCGTGAAAAGCTGATGGCAGAGGCGTATACAGAATATGATGCATTCGAAGAGGAAGATGTCTTCGATTTTGATCCATTTGACGAGGCATTCGACAGTGACCAGTCGGCAGGAACCATCTACACCGACAAGCCAGTGATCAGCAATGACGTTTTCAAGCGCCTGTTTCGCAGTACGGCAGCTCAATTACACCCGGATCGTGAGCGCGATCCCGAGATCAGGGAGAAGAAGAACGCACTGATGACCCGGTTGCTGAAGGCGCGTAAGCAGGGTGATGTCATGGCTGTCATAACAATGTATCAGGAGCATGTAGCGGAAGAGGCCAAATTGTCGAAAGCTGATGAAAGACAATTGCTTCATGCTTTGAGACAGCAGGTACAGGCATTGAAAGATGAGCAGGAGACATATAGCTACCAATCCGCCTTGCATACCATGGCCTATGAAAAGTTTTACTTTCCCAGCCGCAAGAAAACCGAACAGGCATTTGAAGCGCATATCCGGCAAGTTACGGCAACGAGTGAAGAAGCCCGGTCACTGGCATTGGATATAAGATCACTGGTGACCCTCAAACCCCATTTGGAACAGCGTTATGAGGAACATCGCTTGATGAGTCCTTTCGACGCGCTGGATGAATTTTTCGGGTATACGCG
>CAYXOS010000007.1:0-31858 GCA_964467115.1 uncultured Sedimenticola sp. | reverse complement strand
TCGCGGCCATGGGCCGCTCCTACAGAGAGGTTTGGCATTGCGATGAATCCTACCGTAGGAGCGGCCCATGGCCGCGACGAATACCGCGAAGATAGGCACTTGGATCAAGTGCTATTATCCTCTTTAAGAGGCTCACAAAAAAGCCCGCAAGACAGCTAGTGTCTTACGGGCTTTCAATACGCGATGAACGCGGGTAATACAGTTACATGATGATTACATCATGCCGCCCATACCACCCATGCCGCCCATGCCACCCATATCAGGTGCAGCAGCAGCTACTTCTTCCTTAGGCTCTTCCGCCACCATACATTCGGTAGTAATCATCAGACCAGCAACAGATGCCGCATTTTGCAGGGCGCTACGAGTTACTTTGGTTGGATCAAGAATTCCCATCTCCACCATGTCTCCGTACTCACCGTTAGCCGCATTGTAGCCGTAGTTACCCTCACCATTGGCGACTTCATTCTGTACTACTGAAGGCTCACCACCGGCATTGGAAACGATCTGGCGCAGAGGCTCTTCCATGGCACGGCGAGTCAAGGTAATACCCACGTTCTGGTCTTCGTTGTCGCCAGTCAAACCATCGATGGCACGCTCGGCACGAACCAAAGCAACACCACCACCGGGAACAATACCTTCTTCAACTGCCGCACGAGTAGCGTGCAGAGCATCTTCTACCCGTGCTTTCTTTTCTTTCATTTCAACTTCAGTAGCCGCACCAACTTTGATTACAGCAACACCACCGGACAGTTTTGCCAGACGCTCTTGCAGTTTCTCACGGTCATAATCTGAAGAAGTTTCTTCAGCCTGAGCGCGGATCTGCTCGCAACGTGCCTTGATATCATCCGCACTGCCTGCACCATCAATAACAGTGGTTTCTTCTTTGGTAATACTGACTTTCTTGGCAGTACCCAGATCATCGAGGGTCGCTTTTTCCAGAGACATACCCACTTCTTCTGAAATCACGGTGCCACCGGTGAGGATAGCAATATCCTGCAACATGGCTTTACGACGATCACCGAAACCTGGTGCTTTAACAGCTGCCACTTTTACGATGCCACGCATGGTATTGACCACCAAGGTAGCCAGGGCTTCGCCTTCCACGTCTTCTGCCACAATAACCAGGGGACGGCCTGCTTTGGCAACGGCTTCCAGTACTGGGAGCAGATCGCGGATATTGGAGATTTTCTTGTCGTGCAGCAGAATGAATGGATCTTCCATTTCTACAGACATACTTTGCTGATCGTTCACGAAGTATGGAGACAGATAACCACGATCAAACTGCATGCCTTCTACCACATCCAGTTCGTTGTTCAAGGAAGTGCCTTCTTCAACCGTGATAACGCCTTCTTTACCCACTTTATCCATGGCATCAGCAATGATGTCACCGATGTTGCTATCAGAGTTGGCAGAAATGGATCCTACCTGAGCAATTGCCTTGGAATCGGCACAGGGCTTGGACATATCCTTAAGTTGAGTAACTGCCGCATCGACGGCTTTTTCCATGCCACGCTTGAGATCCATGGGGTTCATGCCGGCGGCAACAGCCTTCAGACCTTCACGTACCATGGCTTGGGCCAGAACCGTTGCTGTGGTGGTACCATCACCGGCCACATCAGAAGTTTGTGAAGAAACTTCTTTGACCATTTGTGCGCCCATGTTTTCGAACTTGTCGGTCAATTCGATCTCTTTGGCTACGGATACACCATCTTTGGTGATGGTGGGTGCGCCGAAGGATTTTTCCAACACGACATTGCGACCCTTGGGACCGAGGGTTACTTTTACGGCATTTGCCAATACATTCACACCAGCCAGCATACGCTGACGGGCTTCATCGCCAAATCTCACTTCTTTTGCAGACATGTTTCCACTTCCTTAACTAAATTAATTGATCAATAACAGGGATACGCTTCTACCAACCCTTGTTGGGCGCAGTATCCCCTGCTTTCAGGTGATAAAGACACTCAGTCTTCGATGACACCCATGATGTCTTCTTCACGCATAACCAACAGTTCTTCACCGTCGATCTTGACTTCGGTGCCAGCATATTTGCCATACAGAACCTTATCGCCAACTTTTACATCCAGAGCGCGAACTTCACCTGAATCGGTGATCTTGCCGTTACCAACAGCGATAACTTCACCTTGAATAGGCTTCTCTGTGGCGCTTTCTGGCAATACGATACCACCAGGGCTGGTGGTTTCTTCTTCCGTGCGACGGATGACCAGTCGATCATGCAATGGACGGATCTTCATAGATAAACTCCTAAAAACTCTTGATTTTGTGGTTTGAAACTTGGGAAGTATTAGCACTCCCCGCTAGTGAGTGCTAATAATAGGGGCGAAAAACTGAAAGTCAACCCTGTTCAGTTGAAAAAATCAGTCATCTTCACGTCGATACTCACCCTGTATGATATGTACGGACTTGATTTTGGCTTCAGATGTCGCTGATGAATCACCCGGTGCGGGGGATAAATTTCCACTACGTTTGAGCATGGCGATGATAAAACTTCGCCGCAATGGTGGAATCAGCATCAGAAAGCCGAAGATATCGGTAATGAAGCCCGGGAATAACAACATCACCCCCGACAGCATCAGCATCGCGCCTTCGAGCATTTCGATGGCTGGGGCTTGACCCTGTGCCATGCTCTGTTGCACCCGCATCAATACAGACAAGCCTTGCATTCTGACCAGACTGGCTCCCAGTATGGCGGTAAAGATACTTAATAATATAGTGGGCAATGCGCCGATCTCGGAACCAACCTCTATCAGTACATACAGCTCCAGTAATGGAGCACCCACCAACAACAATAAAAAAATAATTCCTGGATTCATCTTGCATACCTTGGGGCAAATACGTTTAATTCAAGCCTTATGGAAAAATTGAAATGAAACAACTATCCTCTCCGGTCTCTTGTTGCGAGTCTATCTTGGTATTGTGTACCTGCCCAGACAATAATGTCGCTGAGGCACTGGCCCTTGCCCTGGTGGAAAGAAAACTTGCCGCTTGTGTGAACATTACCGGCTCAATACAGTCCATATACCGATGGGAAGATAAAATAAATAAAGACAAAGAGGTCTTGCTATTGATCAAGACCACGCAAAAAGCCTGGAAGTTGTTGGAACAAACGCTTCTCGAACTGCATCCTTATGATGTTCCTGAAATCATCGCCCTGCCCATAGTGGCGGGCAGCCAAGACTACCTTAGCTGGGTAGGAGAAAATGTATGCGTCAACTGATCATCACCTTATTGTTGTTTCTGAGCAGCAGCGCCATTATTGCCGAGGAAGAATTGCTCAAGCCCGACCAGGCTTATCGAATTTCTGCCGAGGCGGTAGGGGACAAGATCAAGGTTCAATGGGCCATTGCTGATGGTTACTACTTGTATAAAAACAAGTTTCGCTTTAAAACTGACAATAAGGATGTATCTCTTGGTAGCCCTGATCTCCCTCCTGGCAAAGTCAAATCTGATCCATTTTTTGGGGACATCGAGATTTACCGTGAGAAGGCTGTCATCGATCTTCCCTATCACGTCAGTGGCAACACACCCAGTATGCTGGAGATCGAGGCTCGCTCCCAGGGTTGTGCAGACATCGGCATCTGCTATCCACCCCACACGCAGAAGCTTCTGGTCGCACTGAATACTGATGCCGATCAGCCACCACCGGTAGCGGCTGCTTCTGCTGCCGATGCCCAAGATAGTCTGATAGCGGTTTCCGGGTCGGAAATCGGTGGAGCACAATCCAGCCCAGCCCTGGCATCTGAGCCATCCCCCCTGGACAGCTTGGGTACCCTGAGCAATGACCTCGGATTGGAAGAAGACGATATTCTCAGCCCGGATCAGGCTTACATTCCCTTTGTAGAAAGCACTGACGGCAAAACCCTCAAGGTGAAAATAGAAATCGCTGATGGGACTTATCTCTATGAAGACAAGGTCAGTATCAGTATCGATGGCGCAGATACGTCATTGGGCAAGATCACCCTGCCTGCCCCGAAAATCAAGCATGACTCTATAAGACCAGATGGCAGCATTGGGGATATTTCCGTTTTTGTGCATGAACTCGATCTGAATATCCCCCTGGTTCGAACTTCCCCTGATGCTACCCAGGCAACCGTAACCTTGAAGTATCAGGGCTGTGCCGAGCGGGGTATTTGTTATCCTCCGCAGAAGAAGCAATTCAAACTTCAACTGGCCGCCATCGACGCGGCAGATCTTGCTTCGAAAGATGATTCTGTGGAAACATCCACTCCTGTCTCTACGACTTCCACCCCTCCTGCTGCCGTTGAACAATCGGAACAGGATCAGATTGCCTCCATGCTCAGTAACAAGAGTACCTGGCTGATTCTACTCTCCTTTTTCGGCATAGGATTGCTGTTGGCTTTCACCCCCTGCGTCTTCCCCATGATTCCCATCCTGTCGGGAATTATCGCCGGACAAGGAACAGGCATTACCACGCGCAAGGCATTCATCCTATCTCTGGTCTATGTACTCGCCATGGCAGTGACCTACACCATCGTTGGCGTACTCGCCGGGCTCTTCGGTGCCAGCCTTAACCTCACTGCGGCTTTCCAGAACCCTTGGATACTCAGCGCCTTTGCCCTGTTGTTCGTGTTGCTGTCCCTGTCCATGTTTGGCTTTTATGAGCTGCAACTACCTGCCAGTTGGCAGAGTAAACTCAGTGATATCAGCAACAAGCAAAGTGGCGGTGATCTGACCGGGGTGGCGATCATGGGCTTGCTGTCTGCCCTCATTGTTGGTCCCTGTGTCGCCCCACCCCTGGCAGGCGCACTTATTTATATAGGACAAACCGGTGATGCTGTTCTTGGGGGTGCGGCCTTGTTCGCCATGGCAATGGGCATGGGCGCTCCACTGATTGCGATTGGCACTTCCGCCGGTAAATTGCTACCCCGTGCCGGTGCCTGGATGGATGCCGTGAAAGGCGTGTTTGGCGTCATGATGTTGGGACTTGCCATCACCATGCTCGAACGCTTCCTCGATGAATCCATTACCATGGGTCTGTGGGGTATGCTGTTGATCGTATCCGCCATTTATATGGGTGCATTGCAATCCCTGGACAATCCCAGCTCAGGCTGGAAAAAACTCTGGAAAGGTCTGGGCGTGGTACTGCTCATCTACGGTGCCTTGTTCCTGGTGGGGGTTGCTGCCAATGGCAAAGATACCCTGCAACCCCTGCGTGGATTGGCGGTAGGCGGCGGCCAAGCCGCTGCAGCAAACCATTTGCAGTTCAAGAAGGTCAAAAATATTGCTGACCTGGAGCGCGAATTGAATGCCGCCAAGGCAGCCGGTAAGCCGGTAATGCTGGATTTCTATGCTGACTGGTGCATCTACTGCAAGCAGATGGAAAAAAATGTATTCTCCCAAGCGAATATTGTGGCGGCCATGAGCAATTTCGTCCTGTTGCAAGCGGATGTCACTGATCAGGATCAGCAAGACATGGCGTTAATGGAAAAAATTGGCATTCCTGCGCCCCCTGCCATGATTTTCTGGGATAGCAAGGGACAGGAAATCAATCACCTGCGACTCATGGGTTACATGGGTGTGGGAGATTTCATGAACCATATCAGCAAGGTTCGTTGATGAAACTGCGGCAAATTCTGCTATTGGCGCTGCTGGGGCTGTTGTTGGGCGGCGGCATCAGTGCGATCTACCGATGGCAGAACCAGCAGCAACAGGTATTACCGGAAAATCATCTGGGTGCGACCCAGCTCCCGGATTTTTCCTTGCCCAATATCGATGGTAGCCAATGGCGTGCTGAAGAATGGCGCAACAAGATATTGGTCATCAACTTCTGGGCAAGCTGGTGCCCGCCCTGTCTGAAGGAAATGCCTTTGTTCATCAAGTTGCAGGAACGATTTGCCGAGCGGGGTGTACTCTTTGTCGGCATTGCCATTGATGACAAGGAGGATGTGCAGAACTTTATCGACACCTATGGCGTGGAATTCCCCATCTTGCTGGGTGAGACCCAAGCCATGGAATTGGCACGCCAACTGGGTAATCGCTTTGATGCACTTCCCTATACTGTGGTTGCCGACCGTGGTGGAAAAATTCTTCTACGCCAAGCTGGGGAAATGACAGAAGATACCTTGTTGCCCTTGTTGGAAAACAAACTCAAACCCTAAGTTTGGATAATCATCACAGTCTATCCTTATGCAACACTGGACTTTCTAACCTGATTAGCGCAAAATTGCCCAAATTAAACGCTGAATCAGCGCAGTTACCGACAGTATCCAACCAGGAACCAAAGTCTCCATGAGTAAAATTCTGGTACTAAACGGCCCCAATCTGAATCTATTGGGTACCCGGGAACCTGGTCATTATGGTCAGGAAACCCTGGCGGATATTGAATTGTCCCTGCGCACCCTGGCCGCCAACCTTGGGCATGACTTGGATTTCTTCCAGTCCAATGCGGAATTTCAGCTTATCGACAGAATTCATCAGGCAGGCCGCGATGATGTGAAATTTATTCTCATCAACCCCGCCGCCTTTACCCACACCAGCATTGCTTTACGCGATGCCTTGCTTGGTGTGAACATTCCGTTTATAGAGGTGCATCTATCCAATGTGTTTGCCCGCGAATCGTTTCGCCATCACTCATATCTTTCCGATATCGCAGTGGGCGTGATCAGCGGTCTGGGCGCCCAGGGCTATGAACTAGCCTTGCAGGCAGCCGATAAAGCACTTGGCGCATCCACAGATACAGGGCTTTAATTTCATGGATATACGCAAGGTAAAAAAACTAATCGAACTGCTGGAAGCGTCCGATATCGCAGAAATAGAGATACATGAAGGAGAGGAATCGGTGCGTATCAGCCGTCATGGCACCTTACCCCCACCTGCTGCTGCAGCCCCCGTCGCAGTTGCTGCCTCCGCGCCTGCCATTGCAGCCGCTCCCGACGAAGAAACAGAACCTGAACTGGAAGGGCATATTATTCATTCCCCTATGGTTGGAACCTTTTATCGTGCTTCCAACCCCGGTGCGAAACCTTTTGTCAACGAAGGGCAAAGCGTCAATGCCGGCGATACCCTGTGTATTATCGAAGCAATGAAAATTCTCAACCAGATCGAATCCGATAAATCCGGCGTGGTGAAACGCATTCTGGTGGAAAACGGGCAACCTGTGGAATACAACCAGCCACTGTTCATTATTGAGTGAGGCAGTAGCCATGATTGAAAAAATCGTCATCGCCAATCGCGGCGAAATTGCCCTGCGCATACAACGCGCCTGTCGGGAACTGGGAATAAAAACCGTTGCCGTGCATTCAGAGGCTGATCGTGACCTGAAACATGTGCGACTGGCAGACGAATCTGTCTGTATCGGTCCTGCTGCTTCAGCGGGTAGCTATCTCAACGTTCCCGCCCTGATCAGCGCAGCAGAAGTCACTGATGCCAACGCTATTCATCCCGGATATGGTTTTCTCTCCGAGAACGCCGATTTCGCCGAGCGGGTGGAACAGAGTGGCTTCATCTTTATCGGCCCAAAGCCGGAAACCATCCGCCTCATGGGTGATAAAATCACCGCCATCGAAGCCATGAAAGAGTCCGGTGTCCCCACGGTGCCGGGTTCGGACGGGGAAATCGACGACGATGAAAAACGCACCATCATGCTTGCCAGGGAAATCGGTTACCCGGTCATCATCAAGGCGGCTGGTGGCGGTGGCGGCAGAGGCATGCGCGTCGTCAATTCAGAAGCTGCATTGATCAGTGCCATCAGTTTGACCAAGGAAGAAGCCCGTACCGCCTTTGGTAACGAAACCGTGTACATGGAAAAATTCCTGGGTAACCCCCGCCATGTTGAATTCCAGATTCTGGCTGACACCCACGGTAACGCCGTTCACCTGGGCGAACGCGATTGTTCCATGCAACGTCGCCACCAGAAAGTTGTGGAAGAAGCACCTGCTCCGGGTATCAGCGATGAACTTCGTCAGGAAATCGGTAATCGTTGTGCAGAAGCCTGTCGCAAGATCGGCTATCGGGGTGCCGGTACATTCGAATTTTTGTATGAAGACGGCGAATTCTACTTTATCGAAATGAATACTCGGGTACAGGTCGAACACCCTGTCACCGAAATGATTACGGGCGTGGATATCGTCAAGGAGCAAATCCTGATTGCCGCTGGTGCAGAATTGGGCTATACCCAGGAAGACATTACATTGCGAGGGCACGCCATCGAATGTCGTATCAACGCCGAAAACCCGGAGAACTTCATGCCCAGCCCGGGGCCCATCAACCAGTTGCACATTGCCGGTGGTCCCGGGATCCGCTTTGATAGCCATATTTACAATGGCTACAACGTTCCCCCTTACTATGACTCCATGATTGGCAAACTTATCGCCTGGGGTGAAAACCGCGAATCGGCCATCGCCCGCATGCGCACCGCCTTGTCTGAAATGGTTATTGAAGGTATTTTGACCAATATTCCTCTGCAGGCAGACATTATGCGTGATGCCGGATTCGAAGCCGGTGGTGCCAATATCCATTATTTAGAAAAGAAACTGGGACTGTAGGGAAGCACCGTTGAACTTTGATCCGGTTGCTGCGCATTTTGCAGACCGGATGCCATATACCACCACTGACAACGCTCACCATTCCCGTATCCCGGTTTGCGCCGGGATACCCATGGCGCTTAATTAGTAGGATGTTGAAAAAGTCCTTCCATGGACTTTTTCAACAGCTTGTTAGGTCGATCAGCGTGCATTGAACAACCCTGAGGGTGTTGGCGAATCACCACAAAGGGGTAAAATTTCTTCGTATAACTCAGATTTGACCCATCCCTCTGGATTTATTGTCGTTTCTGCGCAAAAAGCATCACGGGAAAATATCCCCTCGGGCTATTTGGCAGTATAATCAGCGTTTTTATTTCCTAGTCAATCGTCGTATGAGCCAATCGCCGGATACCTCCACTTTTCAGGGTTTAATCTTTGCCCTGCAACAATACTGGGCTGAACAGGGTTGTGTTATTTTGCAGCCTTATGACATGGAAATGGGTGCGGGCACCTTCCACACGGCGACCTTCCTGCGTTCCATTGGTCCAGAACCCTGGAATGCGGCTTATGTGCAACCCTCCCGACGACCTACCGATGGTCGCTATGGTGAAAATCCCAATCGCCTTCAACACTATTATCAATTTCAGGTAGCTCTCAAACCTTCTCCAAAGAATATTCAGGAATTGTATCTGGGTTCACTGGAAATGCTGGGCATCGATTTGCATGTTCACGATGTGCGATTCGTGGAAGACAATTGGGAATCCCCGACCCTCGGTGCCTGGGGTCTGGGCTGGGAAGTATGGCTGAACGGCATGGAAGTCACCCAGTTCACCTATTTTCAACAAGTGGGTGGTCTCGATTGTCGCCCTGTCACTGGTGAGATTACATATGGGCTTGAACGCATTGCCATGTATTTGCAAGCTGTGGAAAGTATTTATGATCTGATCTGGACAAAGGGTCCTCAGGGAACCGTAACCTACGGCGATGTTTTCCACCAAAACGAAGTGGAGCAGTCCGCTTACAACTTTGAACATGCCGATGTGGGTTTTTTATTCAAATTGTTCGATCAGTGTGAACAGGAAAGCCAAAAATTGATCGAAGCAGGCTTACCGCTACCCGCCTATGAGCAGGTACTAAAAGCCTCCCATGCCTTCAACCTCCTCGACGCCCGCCATGCCATATCGGTTACCGAACGGCAACGCTTCATCCTCCGCGTTCGCAGTTTGTCACGAGCGGTAGCACAAGCATATTTCGATGCTCGGGAGAAGCTCGGCTTCCCCATGCTCAAACAGGGAGCCCCATCATGAATCAGGATCTCATCTTTGAACTCGGCACCGAAGAGTTACCTCCTATTGCCTTGAAACGCTTGTCTCAAGCCTTGGAAAAAGAATTCATCTCCGGACTGAAAGAAGCAGGGCTGTCCCATGGATCGGTCATCAGTCATGCGACACCACGACGTTTGGCACTGGTAGTGGCGGACTGTGCCACCCGCCAACCTGATCGAAAACTGGAAAAGCGTGGTCCAGCCGTGCAGGCTGCATTCGATGCCGATGGTAATCCCACCAAGGCCGCTGAGGGGTTTGCCCGTTCCTGCGGTACCAGCGTGGACAAACTGGATCGACTAAAAACTGACAAGGGTGAATGGTTGATGTTGCAACTCGAGGAAAAGGGTAAACCTGCCCTCGAACTGCTGCCCGGCATTGCAGAGCAGGCACTCAATCGACTCCCCATTCCCAAACGTATGCGCTGGGGTAGTTCTGATGCACAATTTGTCCGCCCGGTACATTGGCTGGTATTCAAACAGGGCGATGATATTGTTCCCTGCCAACTGTTGGATGTACAAGCCGGCGATATCAGCTATGGGCATCGGTTTCATCATCCCGAAGCCTTGCTGATTGATCGTGCTGAAAACTATGCCTCTATACTCGAATCCAAGGGCAAAGTAATCACTCACTTCGCCACCCGTAAGGAGAACATTGAAGCCCAGGTCAAAAAGGTAGCAAAAACCTTGGGCGGTACCGCAGAAATTGATCCTGCCTTGCTGGATGAGGTAACTGCCTTGAATGAATGGCCGATCGCCATCACTGGCAGTTTCGAAGAGAAATTTTTACAGGTTCCGGCAGAAGCCTTGATTCTTACCATGAAAAAGAATCAGAAATACTTTCCCGTGTTTGATGCCAATGGCGAACTGATGAATCATTTCATTACCATCGCCAACATCGACAGCCCCAAACCGGAAGTGATCAGCGAAGGTAACGAACGCGTTATTCGCCCCCGGCTGGCTGATGCCAAATTCTTCTGGGATCAAGACGGAAAAAAACGTCTGGAAGATCATATTGAATCCTTGAAGAGCGTCGTCTTTCAGCAAAAATTGGGCAGCATGTATGATAAATCCCTACGCGTTGCCGACCTTGCCGCTTGGATAGCCGAACAAACCGGTGCCGATGCCCAACTTGCACAACGTGCTGGTATGCTCAGCCGCTGTGATTTGATGACCGACATGGTGGGCGAATTTGCTGACATGCAGGGAATCATGGGGCGTTACCAGGCATTGCGCGATGGTGAGCCAGCAGAAATCGCCCAAGCCATGGAGGAATTCTATCTACCTCGGTATTCCGGTGGTCCTCTCCCCCAAACCCCTACGGGAATTGCCCTCTCTTTAGCGGAGAAAATCGATACCCTGTGCGGCATTTTTGGCATCGGCATGAAACCCAGCGGGGACAAAGACCCATTTGCCCTAAGACGCGCCGCCTTGGGTGCGCTACGCATCATACGTGAGCACTCACTTACATTAGACATCAAACAACTTTTGTCATTATCCCAATCATTGCTGAAAGATAAAATAGGCGATGAGCAGCCTGCTGATGGGGTTTATCATTTCCTCATGGATCGACTCAAAGTCTTGCTTGGTGACGAAGGAATTTCCGCTCCCCTGTTCGAGTCCATTATCGCAGTACAGCCTTCGACTATTCCTGATCTGGATGCTCGCTTGCAAGCAGTAAAATCCTTTATGCAACTGCCAGAAGCAGAGGCTCTTGCTGCGGCGAACAAACGCATTCACAACATCTTGCGTAAAGCACCAGAAACCATTGCTGACAATATCGACCCCGATTTATTACGGGATCCTGCCGAAAAAATCCTGGCAGAGCAACTTCAGAACAAACAACAACAGGTTGCTCCCTTGCTACAAGGGTCAGATTATTCCTCGGCACTGAAAAGCCTGGCAGAACTACGATCTGCCGTCGACCAGTTTTTCGATGATGTCATGGTTATGGCAGAGGATGAGAAACTCAGAAACAATCGTCTGGCATTGCTCAAACAATTGAGCGCCTTGTTCCTTGAGGTTGCCGATATTTCTCTACTGCAGCAGTGACCCCCTATGAGCATCAATCACGACTCCTGGATACAGATGATGAAAGCCGTGCAAAGCTTTCATGACAAACATGATTTCAAGAACACTGGTGGTGAAGAACTCAATTATCGCATCGCCCTCATGGCAGAAGAACTTGGTGAAATCTCTTCCTGCGTGACCAAGGGGAAAAGTAAGCACTTACTAGCAGAAGAAGTTGCGGATTTATTGATCTTGTTGCTAGGTACGGGCATTGCTGCTGATTTTGACCTGAACCAGGCATTCTGGGAGAAAATGGACAAGCTCATGAAACGCGAATCGCGCATGGTAAACGGTCGCATCCGGGTATCTGAATTTCGGGATATGGACTAGCCTGCAAGGTCATGAAACAGTGCCGTTATATCATTCTTGACCGGGATGGCGTCATCAATCAGGACTCGGACGCCTTCATCAAGTCTGTTGAAGAATGGCAGCCACTGCCAAATAGTCTGGAAGCCATCGCACTATTAAAGCAACATGGCTACACCGTGGGCATTGCCAGCAACCAGTCTGGTATCAAACGTGGGCTTTTTGATCTTGCCACCCTCAACGCCATGCATGACAAGATGCAACGACAGCTGGCGAAGCTGGGTAGTCATGTTGACATTATCGCCTTTTGCCCCCATGGACCCGATGACAACTGCGATTGCCGCAAACCCAAACCCGGGCTCTATCAACAATTGGCGAACCATTGGGATATTTCTCTCGACAATATACCTGTTATTGGTGATAGCTTGCGTGATTTACAAGCTGCCATGGCCGTCGATGCCCAACCCCTACTGGTGCGCACAGGAAAAGGAGAGAAAACCCTCCGGGAACTGCCGCAAGACTGGAATATTCCCGTCTTCGATGATCTTTTTCACGCCGTAAATCAATTACTTAAGGAAGCGGAAAGCTAATGCTTATTACTTTGCGGTCATTGTTATATTTTGTCGCCATGATTATCAGCATCGTAATTTTTGGACTGGCAATTTCTACCCTGGGTTTGCTTCTGCCCCTTTCTTATCGCGACAGACTTTCCGCCGCATGGGGTAAAACCAACCTGTGGCTGATGCGCATAATTTGCGGTTTAAAGTATCGTATCAAGGGAGAAGAAAATCTGCCCAAGCAGGCAGCCATTGTAATGGCGAAACATCAATCCACTTGGGAAACCATATCCCTGAAGAGCATCATTCGCCCCCAGCAATCATGGATATTGAAACAGGAATTGATGAACATCCCGGTGTTTGGTTGGGCATTGAAAGCGATTCCAAATATTCCCATTGATCGTAGTTCAGGGCGTCAGGCGGTGCGGCAGATTGTGGAACGGGGCACAGAGTTATTGCATGAAGACCGGGTAATCATCGTTTTTCCCGAGGGTACACGCACCGCTCCAGGTGAGAAAACAAAATACGGTATTGGCGGTAGCCTGCTGGCAGAGAAATCCGGTTATCCGGTTATTCCTCTGGCACACAATGCCGGGGTTTTTTGGCGACGCCGAGGCTTGAAAAAATATCCGGGTACCATCGACATCGTAGTCGGTGAGCCATTTGATCCCAAAGGTATGAAGGCCTCCGAAATTACACGCAAGGTAGAGGCCTGGATAGAAACCGAAGTAGCAAATCTACCTTCTAAGCCCTGATATTATTCACAACTTATCCACAGATGGGATAACTCTGTGGATAAACTGTTAAATATCTAGATTCTCCACCGTAAGGGCATTTGACTCGATAAAATCCCGTCTTGGCTCCACTTCATCCCCCATCAAGGTGGTAAAGACCTCATCCGCTCCCACTGCATCTTCAATCCGCACTTGTAGTAAACGGCGGCTATCCGGATCCATGGTAGTTTCCCACAGTTGCTCCGGATTCATTTCACCGAGACCTTTATAGCGTTGAACATGCTGCCCACGACGCCCTTCTGCCATTAACCAGTCCAATGCTTCGCCAAAATCACTGATGGGTTGTTCTTTTTCACCACGTTTAATATAGGCGCCTTCTTCGATCAATCCATGCAGCTTTTCTCCGATCAGCCGCAACTTTTTATAGTCGCCACCATGGAAGAAATCAATAGGCAAATAACGTACATTATCGATTCCATGGGTATGATGAGTAATAGCAATTCGTTCTGATAGTTCGTCAGTTCCAGGCATTAAACTCAAATCATAGCCATGAGCAAGTTTTTGTTCTTTATTCAATCGACGAGTTAATTCTGACAACCATTCTTGCAAGGCCTCCTTGTCTTCGATCAGATCTCGATCAACAGCAGGCATGGTGATCAGTTTTTCCAACACCTCACTATCATAGCGTTTTGCCAGACGCTGAATGATGGCGCGACTGGCAACATATTCTATCGCCAACGACTCCAGCGCCGATGCGGACATGGGAGGCGCATTTTCATTCACATAGAGTTCTGCACCATCCAATGCCATATGTAACAAATATTGGTTCAGTTCCAGGTCGTCTTTGATATATGTTTCCTGTTTGCCTTTCTTCACCTTATACAAGGGAGGTTGGGCAATATAGATATGTCCCCGCTCAATCAGTTCGGGCATTTGCCGATAAAAGAAGGTCAGCAACAAGGTGCGGATATGGGCACCATCCACGTCCGCATCGGTCATGATGATAATGCGGTGATAACGCAGTTTATCTGGATTGAATTCTTCCCTGCCGATACCGCAACCCAGGGCGGTAATCAGGGTTCCCACTTCGGCAGAAGATAACATCTTGTCGAATCGCGCCTTTTCTACATTGAGGATCTTACCTTTCAAGGGCAGGATTGCCTGATTCGCACGATTTCTACCTTGTTTGGCTGATCCCCCTGCTGAATCACCCTCCACCAAATACAATTCGGAATTGGCAGGATCTTTTTCCTGACAGTCTGCCAGTTTTCCTGGTAATCCCGCTACATCCAGTACGCCTTTTCGACGGGTCATTTCCCTGGCTTTACGTGCTGCTTCTCGAGCACGAGCTGCATCTACCATTTTGCTGGCGATGGCCTTGGCTTCCCCGGGGTTTTCCATCAGGAAGTCGTTTAGTTTTTCGCTCAATACAGCTTCAACAATGCCTTTTACTTCAGAAGAAACCAGCTTATCTTTGGTTTGGGATGAAAATTTTGGATCAGGTACCTTGACCGACAATACTGCGGTCAATCCTTCTCGTGCATCGTCCCCAGTCGGGTGAACCTTTTGCTTTTTTGCCAGCCCCGCCTGTTCGATGTAGGTGTTTAAAGTCCGCGTCAGCCCACCCCGAAAACCTGCCAAGTGTGTACCACCATCCTTTTGGGGAATATTATTGGTAAAACAAAAAATGCTTTCCTGGTAAGACTCGTTCCACTGCATTGCCACTTCAACCACGACATCATTTTTCTCTGCCGTAATATGAAATACTTTTTCGTGCATGGGCGTTTTTTTACGGTTCAGATGTTCGACAAAAGCACGAATTCCGCCTTCATACTCAAAAACATCCTCTTTGGCATCTCGCTCGTCTTTAAGTCGAATATGGACACCGGAATTTAGAAACGACAACTCCCGTAAACGTTTAGCCAGAATATCGTAGTGATACTCTGTTTCTGTAAAGATATCTTCACTGGGCTTGAAATGAATTTTTGTGCCACTCTCTTCTGTATCACCAATCGCTTCCAACGGCGCCTGGGGTACCCCCATTACATAGCGTTGATACCAGACTTTTCCGCTTCGATAAACTGTCAGTTCCAGTTCTTCTGATAAAGCATTGACAACCGAAACCCCTACACCATGCAAACCACCAGAGACTTTATAGGAGTTGTCATCAAACTTTCCCCCGGCATGCAACACGGTCATGATAACTTCAGCAGCTGAAACCCCTTCTTCTTCATGCATATCTACGGGAATACCGCGACCGTCATCGGTAACCGTTACTGAATTATCACTATGAATGGTGACGCCTATGGTTTCGCAATGTCCTGCCAATGCCTCATCAATGGCATTATCCACCACCTCAAACACCATATGATGTAAGCCCGTACCATCATCAGTATCACCAATATACATGCCTGGTCGCTTTCGAACAGCATCCAGCCCTTTCAGCACTTTAATCGAAGAGGAATCGTATTCGTTTTTGTCAGACATATATCAAAGCTATTCCGTTTAAGCAGACGATCATTATAACAGACAATGGCTTGCTACCGGGTTAAACCTCCGATGTGTTCCACGTGGAACAGCACAAGGCTTTTCAGTAGCTACAAAGCACCTTGTTCCACGTGGAACACTTTATCAAGAGAGTAAATGTCCAAAGAATCAGATTTCAGGGTAGTAATAAAGGATTGTAATTTCATGCTACGCAAATAGGACAGTATTTTATTGGTGTTGTTGTTATCGAGTTCGGCACCAAGATCATCGACCAGCAATAGGGGAGGTTCTTTAGTGCTATCCCAGATAATTTCTGAAAGTCCTAACACTAATCCATACACCAGTATCTTTTGTTGCCCCCGTGATAACACTTTGGAAGCAGCGGCACCCTGATTGGTGATTTTCATCTGCGCCCGGTGAATTCCCACTCCGGTGAACCCCTGAGCAAAATCTCTGGTTTCTGATTCACAAAGCGCTTCTTCCAAAGATAGGTCATTTTTCCACCCCTGGGTTAAACTAATATCTACACCAAGTGGAAACCCCATAACGTCCAAAAAGTTATTGAGATTGGCGCGTACTAGTTCCAATAATCGATTACGGCTTTTGACAATAAGATCTGATGATCGACACAATTGTTCGTTAAATGATCTAGCAAGCTGAATGTTATTGGTTCTGAGGGCGGCATTCCGTTGTTTTAAAGCTCGATGATAGCTCGTTAATACTTGATGATAACTTGGTTCCACGTGAAACAATCCAAAATCCAGATAGCGGCGGCGCAGCTCTGGGCCCCGCTCAATTAATTCATGGGATTGAGGTGTAATCAATTGTAGGGGCAGCAAGCGCATCAAGGTAGAACGCTTTTGAATATTCTCTCCCCCATGTCGTGCTGTGAACTGCTGTTTATTTCTCTGGATACCCAGGGTTCCTGTTGATCCATTGGCAATTCTAAGATCAGCAACAACAGTAGCTGCAGATTCCCCTTTACGAATAAGCGGCCCTGCCTCCGAGTGGCGAAAGCTCTTTCCTTGCCCGAGCAGATATAAGGCTTCCAATATGGAGGTTTTTCCTGCGCCATTATTGCCACATATAAAATTCAACCCCGATACAGGAGACAACCGTATTGATTCAATGATTCGTAGCTGTCGAATTCTTAGTTCTGTGACAATCATGAAAACTAGGGATACGCTGGTATATTCTGTACAAAACAAATTGTTCCCGAAATGTTCGTGAATAAACCGAAGTTCGTTGACAACATCCCTGAACAACCTGGGGAATCCATGTGGTTATATTTGTTGGGGGTCAAGAAGATTTCAAAAAGAAAAGGGGCGTGCCACTCATGCGCGCCCCTTTGTATTCTAATTTGCGTAAGCATTTATATTCTCATGGGCATAACCACATAACGAGCACCGTCGTCCTTTTGGTTGGATGTGATGACACAACTGGCAGTGGCATCAATCAACCCCATATTGACCGTTTCACCATCCAGTACAGAAAGAACATCGAGCAAGTAGCTGACGTTGAAACCAATGGTCATTTCTTCCCCACTGTATTCCACTTCCAGATCTTCCTCTGCTTCTTCGTGCTCAGGGTTATGCGCCATCAAATGCAAAACACCAGTTTCCACTTTGAAACGCACTCCCCGAAATTTTTCATTGGATAAAATTGCAGTACGGGTAAGTGCGGCTTTTAGCAGGCCTCGGTCGGCAAGCAATTCCTGGGTGTTTTCTGAAGGTAACACTTTGGCATAATCTGGATAGCGACCATCCACTAACTTGCTGGTGAAGCTGCCATGCGGAAATTCGACTTGAACGTGACTGTTGCTGAACTGTAATTCAACCTCCGGGGAATCATCACTGTTACTCAATAACTTATTCAACTCCATAACGGCCTTTCTCGGAACGATGGCCTGGATATCCAAATCAGCATCAGTAGTAGTTTTTAGATCGCAAAGGGCTAATCGGTGTCCATCAGTGGCTACGGCTCGTAATCGTCCCGGTCTTCCTTCGAGTAACAATCCATTGAGGTAGTAGCGTACATCCTGTTGTGCCATGGCAAACTGGGTTTTTTCCAGCAAACGTTTCAACTGATTTTGTGCTACGACAATTTTATGGGTGGCTACAGCAGCTTCCAGATTGGGGTAATCAGCAGCGGGTAAGGTGCTGAGGGTATAACGTCCCCTACCCGATTTTAAAATGCTTTTATCGCCTTGCACGTCCAATTCGATGTCGGCGCCTTCACCAAGGGCTTTACAAATATCGACAACCTTGCGCGCGGGCAAGGTAAAGTCGATGTCGTCTTCCGCTTCTACTCGTAACGACGTTTTGACTTCCACTTCCAGATCAGTGGCAATCAGTGTCATGAGGCCTTTTTCTACTCGAAATAAAATATTCGCCAGTACCGGTAGTGTTTGGCGTTTTTCTACAACACTGCTGACTTGCAGAAGTGCGGGTAACAATTCATTTCGATTGGAAATTATCTTCATTTATCGGCTCTCTAATTATTAGATAAAGATATATTTAAAATACTAGTTATTATTATTAAGGCATGCTCAAACCTTGAGTAACTAAATAATAGTCTTTTCTTTCCATAACTTACAGTCATTTTTTTAAAATATAAGCAATGTATAGCCCTGTTGAAAACTGTTGATGAGTTGTGGATAAGCCGCTTTTCCCCTGGCGCTTGATTTTGACCACAGTTTATCCACAGTTAGTGACTCAGGGTTCTTAACAGGTTTCTATAGTCCTCGGCAATACGTGTATCGGTCTCCTTGAGTTCATTCACTTTACGGGTGGCATATAAAACCGTGGTGTGGTCTTTACCGCCAAAAGCGTTGCCAATTTCTGGCAAGCTGTGGTTGGTCAGCTCCTTGGCGAGAGCCATGGCAATTTGTCGAGGGCGGGCAATGGTGCGGCTACGGTTTTTGGATAACATGTCGGACGTACGAATCTTGTAATAATCTGCAACGATCTTCTGGATGTTTTCTATGGTTATTACCTTGTCCTGGGCAGCGATCATATCGCGCAGGGCTTCCTTGGCGAAATCCAGGGTAATGGGTCTACCGGTAAACTGGGAATTGGCTACCACGCGCCTCAGGGCACCTTCCAGCTCTCGGATATTGGAGCGCACCCGTTGTCCCATGAAGAAGGCGACTTCACTGGGAAGTTCTACCGAGAAAAGCTTCTGTGCTTTGTTCATCAAAATGGCGACTCGCGTCTCCAGGTCTGGTGGTTCGATGGCGACGGTGAGACCCCAGCCGAAGCGGGATTTCAAGCGGTCTTCCAGACCATCTACTTCTTTGGGAAAACGGTCGCTGGTAAGAATGATCTGTTGTTGAGATTCAAACAAGGCATTGAAGGTATGAAAGAACTCTTCTTGAGAACGTTCCTTGCCGGCGAAAAATTGCACATCGTCGATAAGTAAGGCATTAACAGAACGCATACGCTGCTTGAAGGCATCGATGGTGTTGTGTTGAAGTGCCTTTACCATTTCAGTGACAAAGCCTTCAGAATGAAGATAGAGCACCTTGTAATGGGGTGTTTTCTTGGCGATAAGATTACCAATGGCGTGCAAGAGATGGGTTTTTCCCAAACCAGTGCCACCATAAATGAACAGTGGATTGTAGGCGGTGCCTGGTGAATCACCAATTTGCATACCGGCGGCACGTGCCAATTGATTGGATTTTCCCTCAACATAATTCTCGAAGGTGAAGCTATGGTTGATATTGATAAGTAAGTCTTCACTTTCGCTATTAGGCTTATCTACAGATGGTTTATGTCGAGTTTCCGGTAAGGTCGCAAGGGGTTTTTTCTTGGAAGAACCAATCTCCAGGCGGACTTTGGGCACCTCGTCTTCGTTATACTCTTGCAAATAAGCTTCGATATTCTTCAGATAGTGTTTTCTGACCCAGTCGAGAACAAAGGCATTGGGCGCATAGAGAAGCAAAAACCCGGAGGTTTGAGTATCCGGGATTTGTAAAGGACGAATCCAGGTGTTGAACTGCTGAGGAGGAAGTTCACTCTCCAATCGAGCCAGGCAATAATTCCAGTGTTCCACGTTAACGCTATAATCCTGCAGAGGTAAGTTGAGATTGACTGCTAAGAGTCAAAGTGTTCTATGGAAGCGCTGATCGATTCATGAACTTGCATCTCATACCTGATATGCCGAATACTTCATTGAAGTTCCCGAGTATTTCAGGGGTAATCTGCTTCAGTAACAGAATAATCTAGCGCTTACTTTCCCTTCTAGGGAAGTTTTTAACTAAGCCGTAAACTCGTGTCAGCGTTGCGTTGAAATACCTGCCCATAGTTGACTATCAGCGGTGAGCGTTGTTCTATTCCCCTTGGGATGCTTCGTCCAGAATAAATCAGTGCTTCCCTTGGGAGTCTGACTCCCGAGGCAATAGAGTTTACTCCCCTGAACTCAAGTTATCCACAGGCAAATGCCAATATTTTATGTACTTGAATAAAGGTCGAAAAAGCTGATAAAGATTGACATTTCGGCGCAAATAGAATAGATTTGCCCGTCTTTTTCGTGGTGGGGGTAAATAGCGCCCATTACACCCTAAGAATGCATCAGGATTTTGGTACAAACTCATGAAACGTACATTTCAACCCAGTAATTTAAAACGTGCCCGTACCCACGGTTTCCGTTCTCGTATGGCAACAAAAGGTGGGCGTAAGGTTATCAATGCCCGTCGTGCTAAAGGTCGTGCTCGTCTTACCCCCTGAGTCAGAATCTTATTTCGAAGCAGGGTTTTCCTCGCCGCTTGCGTTTGCTCACGGCAGAGGATTACAAACAGGTTTTTGCGCAACCCGTCCGATCTTCAGACCGGTATTTTACCGTGCTTGCTCGATTTGATGAAAAGCAGCCACTGCCACGCCTAGGGTTGGCAGTGGCAAAAAAGCATGTTCGCCGGGCGGTGGATCGCAATCGAATAAAGCGTTTGTTACGGGAAAGTTTTCGCACACATCAACAACAGTTACAGGGATTGGATTTCGTGGTGCTGGTAAAACCCGGTATTCATAAAGCCGATAATTCCGCACTGTTTTCTTCCATGGAAAAGCACTGGCAACGGTTGCTAAAAGCGATTCCATCCTGACTGATTCCTAATATATATGGACAACATAAGATTATTCCTCTTCATGGCATTGGCCTATACAGGCTTCCTTCTCTGGCAGGCCTGGCAGGAAGATTATGTCCAGACAGCAGCGCTACAACAAACTGCGCAACAGCAGATCGAGACGCCTCAGGGAAGTGGTTCTGAATCCGTACCTCAGGTACCAGATGTAGCCAATATAGACAGTGCTGTGCCACAAGTGGCTAAGCCCACCGATGCCAATCAGCCGCTGGTGAATGGAAAACTCATCAATATTACTACAGATACCCTGAAAGTCAGTATTGATACCCGGGGCGGTACCATTGTAGAAACCCTGTTACTCAAATATCCGGTGTCTATCCAGAAGGTAAATGAAAAATACCGTCTGATGAGTCGTTCCCCCGATGATTTTTTCATTGCCCAGAATGGATTGATGGGAACCAAGGGAAAGAACGTACCCAATCATGAATCGGTTTTTACCACCAGTCAGAGTGAGTACGCACTTCAGGAAGGGAAACAACAACTGATTGTTGATTTGTCCTGGAGCGATGGCGAAGGTTTGAAGGTAATCAAACGTTATCGTTTTACCCGAGGTAGTCATAAAATCGTGCTGGAACATCTGGTGGAAAATACCTCCAGTGCTCCCTGGCAGGTTAGAGAGTATCGTCAGTTGCAGCGCGGAGAGCCGAAAAAGAAAGGCAATAGCATGATGATGAATGCTTTTGTCGGTGGTGTGGCCTGGGATCCTGAAAATAAATATCAGAAGTACGATTTTGATGATCTAGCAGAACAGAAGCTGAATAAGGATGTAACCGGAGGCTGGATTGCCATGATTCAGCATTATTTCGTCGTTGCTGAAATACCTCCCAAAGATATTCCTCGCCATTTCTACAGTAAAGCATTGGCGAATGGTCATTATGTGATTGGTGAATACAGCCCAGCGGTGAATGTCGCCCCAGGCACAACACATACCTTCGGTGGCGCAATTTACATGGGCCCAAAAGATCAGGATACACTGGAGGGTATTGCTGAAGGTCTGGATCTGGTGGTGGATTACGGATGGTTGACCCTGCTTGCCAAGCCCATGTACGAGATTCTGAGTTGGATCAACAGTGTTGTGGGTAACTGGGGTTGGACCATTCTGATCTTTACCGTGTTGATCAAAGGTGTTTTCTTCAAGCTCTCCGAGACCAGCTACAAGTCCATGGCGAAGATGCGGGAGCTGACTCCTCGTATTCAGGCATTGAAGGATCGCTATGGGGATGACAAGCAGCGCCTTCAGGCAGCGACCATGGAATTGTATAAAAAATCCGGTGCCAATCCTGTTGCTGGTTGTCTACCCATGTTGGTACAGATGCCTTTCTTCATCGCCTTGTACTGGGTATTGATGGAATCGGTAGAACTGCGTCAGGCGCCCTGGATATTCTGGATCAAAGACTTGTCAGTTATGGATCCCTACTACGTGCTGCCCGTGTTCATGGGTATCACCATGTTTATTCAGCAAAAACTGAATCCTGCGCCCCCTGATCCCATGCAGGCAAAGTTGATGATGGCGTTGCCTTTTGTCTTCACCGTGATGTTCGCGTTCTTCCCATCGGGACTGGTGCTGTACTGGGTGGCGAACAATACTTTGTCGATTGCGCAACAGTATGTGATCACGAAGCGTATTGAAAAGCAGGCTGCTGAAGCCTGATCCCGAATGTGAGTACGCACTCACAAGATACCATTGCTGCCATTGCCACGCCTTCGGGGCGTGGCGGTGTCGGTATTGTGCGTATTTCTGGCGCTTTGGTAAAAGACATTGCTGATAAAATTCTGAACACACTGCCCTCCCCTCGTTTTGCCCAATTTTGTGATTTTCTGGAAGCAGATGGCAGTGTTATCGATCAAGGCATTGCATTGCTTTTTATCGCCCCCCACTCCTTTACTGGAGAAGATGTTCTGGAACTGCAAGGTCATGGCGGGCCAGTGGTCATGGACATGTTGCTGGATCGCTGCCTGCAACTGGGGGCGCGTCTGGCAAGACCCGGGGAATTTTCGGAACGTGCCTATCTCAACGACAAAATGGATCTTACCCAGGCTGAAGCCGTCGCTGATCTCATCGACTGTGAAACCCGTGCTGCCGCACGATTGGCAAGCCGCTCTCTGCAAGGCAGTTTCTCCCGTACCATCAGTGAATTGGTGGAAGAACTCATTCATCTGCGTATGTATGTGGAGGCAGCTATTGATTTTCCAGAAGAGGAAATTGATTTTCTTTCTGATGGTAAAGTAAGTACTGACTTACGTCAGGTCATTGATAAAATAAGTGAAGTGCGGTCCAAGGCTAGTAGCGGACGTTTGTTGAGAGATGGCATAAACCTGGTGATTGCGGGCGCACCCAATGCTGGCAAATCCAGTTTGCTCAATGCCCTGGCGGGTGTTGATAGCGCTATCGTCACTGATATTCCAGGAACCACTCGGGATGTGCTGCGAGAGCATATTCAACTGGGGGGCGTTCCCGTGCATCTGGTGGATACAGCTGGATTGCGGGATACCACTGATCAAGTGGAAAAGGAAGGCGTGCGTCGAGCAAGGGAAGAACTGAACAAGGCCGACCAATTGCTGTGGGTTTACGATGCTCATGCAGATCCGGACAACCAGGGCATGCAGCATGCACAATTACCCGAAGGAATCCCGATTACATTGATTCGAAACAAAGTCGATAAGCTCAATCAAGAACCAGGAAAAGTAGAAGCTAAATCTTGGGTTGAAATCAGTCTTAGCGCCCATTCAGGTGATGGGATGGATTTACTCAAAGAACATTTACTCACCAGTATGGGATTCCAAGGTACGGAAAATACCGAATTTCTGGCACGTCGTCGCCATTTACATGCCATTGATCGTGCATTGCAGGCTCTGGACAATGGAAAAACAGCGCTGGAAAGCGCCCTGGCGGGTGAACTGCTGGCAGAAGATTTACGTCAGGCACAGCTTGCCTTGTCCGAGATTACTGGCGAATTTTCAGCGGATGATTTGCTGGGAGAGATCTTTTCCAGTTTCTGTATCGGAAAATAATCGGGGACTACAAACGTTCCACCACCCAGCGGGTAACAAATTCTGCGGTGCGTGCGCACTGATCACCCCGGTTGTCGGAAAACTCCTGATATTCCTCTGGTTGCCACATATCGTAGGTTTTACCGGTGAACTGTTGTTGCAGATCCTGACAGGTAAGACCACCAAATTCTTCCTTGAATATTTCAGCCAGTTCGTTTGCCTTGGAGAAATTACCGATGAATTTTCCTTTGGAAAATTTCTCCCTGTCTCGACCGCGTTTAGCACCCAAAGCCAACATGCCTCCAACCAGAGAGCCACACAAACCCACGCCACTCAAACCCCCACCACCGGATAAACCATGGCTGGCTTTGATGGTTTCGTCGCTGACAATACCCACGGTTTCTTGCACCGCAGCTAATACACATTGGGGGCAGCAGCCATAATCAAATTCATACTTGAGTGCCAGGGCGGCGGCTTCTTCAGCTTTTTGTTTTTTGTCGACCATGAATGAACTCCAAAACAGCAGGTCTGATAATGGTGTCAAAAAACAGGATGAAATACTTTGATAAAAGGCAAATACCGGGGATCAATAGTGTCAGGGTTTACAGCGAAAGCGCCGTACCCGATGTTTGAATTTATTGATCAAATCGGTGCGGGGGTTTGCTCCATAGCGCAAGGCGATATATTGCCGGGTAATGGCGGTAATATCTGCTGCCCTGTCAGGAAAGGTCTTGACCGCAAGGGCTTCCAGATCTTCTGGACCCAAGGATTCAGGGATATTCAGCCCACATTGCCGGAGTTTTCCGACAAATGCTTGATAAGCTTGGGACAACTTGTCTTTGGGTTTTCCCCGTTGCCACAGGCTGAACAAAAACATCAATGCTGCAAGAAATATGGCACCAATAGAAGTTACCAGCGCCAGCTGATAATCCTGTAGTTTTGGCATACCCAATTTTTCCAATAAGTTTTTTTGTCTTTTGCTATCAAAGCCCACTACCCAGTAATGCCATTGCAGTTCCAGATTATCGCGAAACCAGCGCATACGACGTACCATGCCGGTGATAAAGTCCGGGGCATCACCAAACTCGAAGTTAACCGGGGCACCGTCACCATAGTCACTGGGGCGAATGGAATGCTCGATACGTTCTGGCGCGACTGCTGCCGTAGGATCAATTCGTATCCAGCCCTGCCCTTCCAGCCATACTTCTGCCCAGGCATGGGCATCAGATTGACGCACGACCAGATGACCACCAAGAGGATTCAGCTCTCCACCCTGGTAACCCACGACCACCCGTGCCGGAATATCCGCAAGGCGCATAAGCACCACAAAGCTGGTGGCATAGTGTTCACAGAACCCCTTGCGGGAATCAAACAGGAATTGATCCACCGGGTTATCCAACAGCAACGGCGGTTGCAGGGTATAAACAAAGGGTTGTTGATTAAAATAATTTAGAGTGGCCTTGATAACATCGGCATCCCTATTGGAAGAGCCGCGTAAGGCGGCGGCCAGCTGTTCAGTTCTGGCAGAAATATTCTTCGGCAACTGCAAGCCCAGCTGTAATTCACGACGACTGATGTTTGATGGCTGTACTTCGAGGCTACTACGCCCCTGCCAGGTAACGCGGCTGTTGATATTCTGCAACACACTCAGTTCGCCATCACGATTCAACATCTGTCCTTTTGCAGGTCTAAGAATATGATCGAGGGGAAACAGCCAGGACTGACCCGAAGCCTCCATGGTGATTTCATAGTCAAAAGGCTGGGACTTGGGTTTGAACACTGTCAATGGTGTGGGGAACTGGCTTCTTTCCCAATTCTTGCCATCGGTAAGCCACAGTACCATGCCGCGCCAATAGCGTTGTGCGGGTGGAGGCGGTTCTTGCTTGAAGCGCACGCGAAAAGCAATATCCCGGGATTGACTGAGGTTGCTGATGCTACCCATGCGGATATTGTCTGACATTCCGGTAGTGCCGCTGTTGCCACCCAGGTTCAATGACCACAAAGGACCTTCGAGCCGTGGAAACAGCACAAACAGCAGTATCATCAGGGGGATGCTGCTGAGCACAAGAAACAAGGATTTTTTAACCAGCATGCCCAGAGGAAGCTGGTTATCAACCAGATTGTTGGCAATCAATGCAGCGGTAAAACCCGTGCTGATCAATAGTACATAAGCGGTAAGTAAAGGAGTCTGGTAAAACAAGAACAGGGTGATAAGAATAAAGTAACCGAGAAAAATCAGTACATAAAGATCACGTCGGGTTTTCATCTCCAGCAATTTCATGCCTGCCATCAGTACCAGCAGCGCCACTCCGAATTGCCTGCCTTCACTCAGGTCGGCTTGATACAACACCAATCCCACGCATAGCACTAATAGCACCACAATCAACCAGGTGGGTGCAGCTTTGTCAGGCTGCCGCCAGATGCTCAAGCGCAACAGGATAAAAGCAGCAAAACTGACGCTCACCACGGGATTGATATTCATCACATGGGGGGCAGTAGCCAGTATCAGCAAAATACTGCCAAGCCAGAACAAAGGCAGGGTCAAGGGTTTTTGATTCAGAATATCTTTCATGATGACAGGTCAAACAGGGCTAGGGCATCAAGACATTTTTTGCGATGGGTTTCGTTATTGTCGGGGGAAATTTCGGTGCCCGGCAGACGCAAGCCATAGTGGACGGGCTGGCTGGCAAGCTCTTTCACAGCACCCGCAAGTATCTGTAATCGGCTTTCTTTGTTGGGTACATCCAGGGCATCAAAGTCGAGCCATAAACGATTCACCCGGTCACCGCCAAACTGCTTTACTAAAAGCCCTTTTTCTCCGGCAAGGGCTTTCCAGTGAATATGGGCAAGTTGATCGCCGGGATGGTATCCGCGATGACCCACAAAATCATCCGTACCCACGCCCCTATCTCCTTCATTACTGCCTTTGTCGGCAGGATTGGCAGAGGTGATGGGAACATGCACTGGTTTGGGCCAGATGATCGCCTTGGCATCAGTATCCAGATAACACCAGGCACGTAATAGCCCCAGTGGAAAGCGGGTCTCCAGAGTAAGGCGTCCTGGCATCAACCAACCACGTCGTTCACTTTGACAGGGAATGGACAACTGCTCTCCTTCAGCGTTCAAACAGTTTGCAATAACCGGGGTTTGATCAGAAAATGCCAGCTGAAGACTATAGTGATTGCGTCCTTTTGGGTCGTGAATCCGAAAATGGAAGTCGCTAATCTCTCCGGCAAATACTGAATCAGCACAGAGCCAGCGCAGCTGTAAATCCACCAGATTCCGCCAGGTGTGAAAAATTGTCTGGATGAAGACCCCGGTAAGTAAAAAGGTCAGGATAAAAGCGGGGTTATTGGCGTAGTTGATTGAAGCGATCAGCAACGTACCTAATAGAATGCCAAATACCATGCCATAGCGGGTTGGCAGGATATAGATCTTGCGCCCACTGATGGTGGCAGTACCGTCTGATGTAGGACGAATGATACGCAGAAATTGCAATAACCGTGTCTTCATTCAGGGAACGGGAACGCTTTGCAATATCTGCTGGGCATGGGTATGACCTTCATTGCCAGAGCCGAGTCGATGGCCGGCAACGCTGTTCCATACAGCTTGTACATCTTCGGGAAGAACCTTGTCTCTACCCAGCAACCAGGCCCAGGCGCGGGCAGCATATAACAAACCCAAACCGGCTCTTGGTGACAACCCTTGCTCTGGGTTGGATTCCCGGGTTTTACCAAGTAACGCCTGAATATAGTCAAGCAAGGCATCAGCAACGAAAACTTGTTGCGAATCGGCCTGCCAACGCCGTAATTCTTCCAGGGCGATAACAGGCTGCAATCGGCTGAGTTGTGCACGACCGCCCTGCCCTTTCAGCAACAGGCGTTCCGTAGCTTGATCAGGAAAGCCAAGGCTGATGCGCATAAGAAACCGATCAAGCTGGGATTCGGGCAACGGAAATGTGCCAACTTGATGAGCGGGGTTTTGGGTGGCAATGACGAAAAACGGTTCAGGCAGAGGACGAGTCTTGCCTTCAGCAGTAATCTGCCGTTCCTCCATGGCTTCGAGCAAGGCGCTTTGGGTTTTTGGTGTGGCGCGGTTTATCTCGTCAGCCAGAATCAACTGGGCGAACACAGGACCCGGGTGAAAGTGAAAGGATTCTGAACGACGATCATACACGGATACCCCGATTACATCGGCGGGCAACAGATCACTGGTGAACTGAATACGCTGGTAATCCAGCCCCATCAAGGTAGCGAGCAGATGTGCAAGGGTGGTTTTCCCCATGCCCGGAAGATCTTCTATTAGTAGATGTCCTTCGGCAAGCAGACAGGTCATGGCGAGTCGCAACTCCCGTGGTTTACCCAAAATGATGCTGTTTGCCTGGTTGAACAGGGCTTGAAGGTGGTTGTCGTTACGTAATGGCAGCAAAATATATAATCCTAGGGGGAACAAGTTCTGATAATACCAAAGCAGACAGGTTAAAATAGCCAAATGTTTCATCCATTGCACTATAAAGTCATAATAATTGGCGGCGGTCATGCTGGCACCGAGGCTGCATTAGCGGCGGCACGCATGGGCGCCTCAACCTTGTTGTTGACCCATAACATCGATACCTTGGGCGCCATGAGCTGCAATCCAGCGATTGGTGGTATTGGCAAAGGCCATTTGGTCAAGGAAGTGGATGCACTGGGAGGCTTGATGGGTCATGCGGCAGATCGTGCAGGGATCCATTTTCGCACCCTCAATTCACGCAAGGGTCCTGCCGTGCGCGCTACCCGTGCTCAGGCAGATCGTATTCTGTATAAGGCAGTGGTGCGGGAAACCCTGGAGAAGCAGCCCAATCTGGATATTTTCCAGCAGGCTGTGGATGATTTGATCATGCAAGGCGACAAGGTCGTCGGTGTACGCACCCAGATGGGATTGAACTTCCACGCCGATGCCGTAGTGCTGACCGTAGGCACCTTTCTGGGGGGGCGTATTCACATCGGTATGGAAAACTATCAGGGTGGGCGTGCGGGTGATCCGCCGTCTAACGCCCTGGCGCAGCGCCTGCGCGAACTGCCCTTCCCCGTCGAACGTCTGAAAACCGGAACGCCGCCGCGTATCGACAAGCGTAGCGTCAACTTCGAGGTGATGGAAGAACAACCCGGTGATCTGCCCTGCCCCGTGTTCTCCTACATGGGTAATGTCGCCCAGCATCCACAGCAAATCAGTTGTCACATCACCCGTACCAATGCACAAACCCATGACATTATTCGTAGTGGCTTGTCGCGTTCACCCATGTATGCGGGGGTTATCGAAGGTGTGGGGCCGCGTTATTGCCCTTCCATAGAAGACAAGGTGGTTCGATTTGCCGAGCGTGATTCCCATCAGATCTTTGTCGAACCCGAAGGCTTGACCAGTAACGAACTCTATCCGAATGGTATCTCCACCTCCCTGCCTTTTGATGTGCAATGGCAGTTGGTGCAATCCATGCAGGGTTTCGAACAGGCAAAAATCACCCGTCCCGGTTATGCCATCGAATATGATTTCTTTAACCCCCAGGAATTGAATTACTCTCTGGAAACCCGCCATGTAGAGAACCTGTTTTTTGCCGGACAGATCAATGGCACGACCGGCTATGAAGAAGCAGCAGCCCAGGGTTTGTTGGCGGCAGTAAATGCAGTATTGAAGATTCGGGGCGAAGATTATTGGTGTCCCCGTCGTGATCAGGCATATCTGGGCGTACTGGTCGATGATCTGATTACCTTGGGAACCTTAGAGCCCTATCGCATGTTTACCTCCCGTGCGGAACACCGCCTGTTATTGCGTGAAGACAATGCTGATCTGCGTCTGACAGAACAAGGGCGTAAACTCGGGTTGGTTGATGATGAACGCTGGAAAGCCTTTTGCGCCAAGCGTGAAGCAATCGAGCAGGAACAACAACGATTGCGAGACATCATTATTCGTCCCGGCGACCTTGCCAAGGATCAGGAACAGGACATTTTGGGGGATGAACTGCGTCGGGAAACCCGCGCCAGCGAATTACTCACCCGTCCAGTCGTCACCTACAGCACTTTGATGAGTCTGCCAGGCGTCGGACCGGGTGTTAGGGATGAAAAGGTTGCTGAGCAGGTCGAGATCCAGGAGAAATATGCCGGTTATATTGTCCGTCAACAGGAAGAAGTCGAGAAAACGCGTAATGCTGAAGCAGTAAAATTACCTGATAGTCTGGATTATGAAAAAGTGAAAGGTTTGTCTTCAGAAGTAAGAGAAAAACTTGTTCGTCATCGCCCGGCAACTTTGGGTCAGGCAGGACGGATACCCGGCGTTACACCGGCGGCGACCTCATTATTATTAATACACTTGAAAAAGCATCGCGCTTGACACAGTGATTTCACAATACATTGCTCAACGGACTCCTGACGGCCAGCCCTCCCCGGTTTAGTACGTGTGTGTAAATCTGTGTAGTGCGAACATCTTTGTGACCAAGTTGTTCCTGAACGGTACGGATATCCATTCCTCTTTCTAGAAGATGGGTAGCAAACGAATGACGCAGGGTATGGCAACTGGCCTTCTTGTTGATCCCGGCTTCCCTTACCGCTGATGCCACCGCTTTCTGTATGGTGCTGGCATCGATATGATGACGCCTTTTGATGCCAGACCGAGGATCAAGGCTAAGTCGCGTGGCAGGGAAAATATACTGCCATTTCCACTCCTTGCAGGCATTGGGATATTTACGAGCCAGCGCATGGGGTAGATAGACGCAACCATACCCGGCAGTCAGATCGCCCTCAAACAGTGTTTTGACATTAGCCATGTGGCGCTGCAGCGGCAAAATAAGTTCATCGGCCAGGGTGACAACCCGATCTTTGGCACCCTTGCCATTACGCACCACGACGGCGCGATGATCAAAGTCGATATCCATCACCCTCAATCGAACACTCTCGATCAAACGAAGCCCGGAACCATATTGCAAGCAGGCTACCAGCCACTGTGTACCACGCAATTGCGACAGAATGGCGGACACCTCCTTGGTTGTCAGCACTACGGGCAATCGCTTGGGCCGCTTTGCGCGTACGATACCACGTATATTCTCGGGCAAAGGTTGATCCAAGACTTCCCGGTAAAGAAATACCAAAGCATTTAGCGCTTGATTCTGGGTAGACGCAGCGACATTGCGTTGTACAGCCAGGTAAGTAAGAAAGTCAGCAACCTCTTGCCCACCCATATCCTTTGGATGTTGTTTGCCGTGAAACAGTATGAATCGTTTTACCCAATCCGTGTAAGTCTGTTCAGTTCGAAAGCTGTAATGCCGTGTCCGAATTGCGTTGGCGACCTTCCGGATAAAAGGCGAACTGTACCTAACCTCGTCCATATTGGTTCTCTTGTTGTTCTCTTTGTTTCTAAAAATAACCCGAAATACAGCGTTAAGCAAGGGTGGATGAAAAAATAATTCGCCCCAATCTTAGATCGGGCAACGGGTATTCCCTGATAGGCAATATGGAAATGCTCACCAGGATTTGATATGGTGTTGAAAAGTGGAAAGAACACCTGCTACCAGGGCTGAAAATCAAGGTCAATTACCCAAATTCAGGTCTTTTTTACGGATTAGGCGGAATCTTTCCGCCTATATCAACAAAAGCGGGATATCGTGAATGTTTCCGCCTAACCTGCGGATATGGGGAATAGATGGAAATTTTCCGTCCACTAAAATGTTATGTGGTTTGGCCTTGGGGTATTGAGTGCCGGGGTTGAGTGCATGGGTTCTG
>CAYXOS010000006.1:31698-33133 GCA_964467115.1 uncultured Sedimenticola sp. | reverse complement strand
TGAGTGATACCCAGAGGCAGGGTGATAACAGCAGCAACAATGATCAGGTTCCAACCCCAGAAGGTGAACCATGCCAGTTTTGGACTCCAAAGGGAGGTACTGCCAGTACGTTGTACACTATAGAATGCCGTAGCAAACAAGGTGCAGCCACCAAATGCAAATATTACTGCGTTGGTGTGCAGGGGACGTAAGCGACCGAAAGTGATTTCGGCAATATCAAAGTTTAGAAATGGCCAAGCCAATTCCGATGCAATGTAGGTACCCACAAGGGTTCCCACAACAAGATAGACAATTGCCATGACGGAAAACCATCTGACAACGTCAAAGTCATATTTCGTTTCTTCCACGAAGACCTCCCATTCAGAGTTCGAAAAAAACTACCCAAAAGCTTGATTTTTTGCGGCAGCCCTTTCAGTCAAAACGAAAAAACAGAGAGGTGGTTCACAAAAATTCAAACCACGACCCGCCTTGCCTGAAAAGGTTCCCGACCGGCGTGATTATACAAAGATTGGAGATAGGTTATATGAGAAATATCAGTTTTTTGTACTTAAATTGATTTTCATCAGGTATATACAAGAAATATGGCGATATCAGCGAGGCTTCTGATATGTAATTATGATGTGTTAATAAGCTTGAATTATGATGAGAGCTTAATCTGTGAGGAGTTGCTTGAGCTGTTCCAGGTCGGAAATTCCAACATTTTTTGCTTTGGTGTGGATCAGTTCTTTGGCTTCCAGAGATTTTAAGATGCGGATAACGGTTTCCATTGCCAGTCCCAAATAGTCAGCGATAACGTCTCTGGACATGGGTAGGCGGAATTGCAAAGCGGGGAAGCCATGAGCATCGAGGCGATTGGCGATGTTCAACAGGAAAGCAGCAACCCGGTGTTCTGCCGTTCGCATGCCAGTCAAGGAGCGTTCCCATCGCAATTGACGGGCGTGCTCTGCGGCAGAGCTTAGCAAGTATTTCTGCACATTTATCAATTCGCCAGGGGACAAGGCATCATCCAGAGCCGAAAAGTCCAGTTGGCAAATGGAGCCTTTTTCCATGACGCGGGTGGTGTGATTGCAGGTTTTTTGTCCGATGTTTTCAAATCCGGCGATTTCTCCAGGTAAATAAAACCCCATCACTCGTTGACGATCGCCCAGCATGGTTGCGCTACTGACGCAGGAGCCGGAATGAATCAAATACAAATAGCGAAAAGGCTCGCCTTCCTGGTACAACACTTCGTTTTTTGCCACGGGATGATTGCGCAATACCACACGGTTCAAAGAGCTACAGTTTGGTGTTTCCAGCCCCAGCACTTTGGCGGTCTGATAAAGCGCACAGTTTTTGCATTCGACGGTAGCGATGGGTTTTTGTGACATTGCGATCTTTAGAGGAAGCTCTGATTTATTTTGTGGGAAATAGGTTGCGCCAGAAATGCTTGAGAACC
>CAYXOS010000006.1:0-31598 GCA_964467115.1 uncultured Sedimenticola sp. | reverse complement strand
GGAAGCTCTGATTTATTTTGTGGGAAATAGGTTGCGCCAGAAATGCTTGAGAACCAGGCAGCGTTGGCGGCTGAATCCTTCGCTTCTTATATTGGCATAGGCTGTCCAAATCAATTGGGGGAGCGCAATTTTTCAATGCAGGTGGTTTGATTGGATAACAGACTATACAATTGATCTATATCCAGAATCTGGATGTGCTTGCGATCAACAAGAAGAATTTTTTCATCCTGAAAATGGGTAAACAGACGGCTGACAGTTTCCAGCGCCAGCCCCAAGTATGACCCGATTTCCTGGCGTGACATGCTCAGATTGAATTCGACGGCAGAAAACCCCCGATTGTGGAAGCGTACGGAAAGACTGAGCAGGAAGGCAGCCAGCCGTTCTTCTGCGGTGCTTTTACCAAGCAAGACCATAAGTCCAGTTTCTTTGGTGATTTCGCGACTCATGAGGCGGAAGAGCTGGTGCTGTAATCCAGGAATAGAGGCAGTCAATTCTTCCAGGCTATCAAAAGGAACCTCACATACTGCTGTGGTTTCCAACGCTTTGGCCGAACAAATGTGCTTGTCGCGTTCGATTCCATCAAGACCGACAACTTCGCCGGGTAAATGAAAGCCGACAACTTGCTCAGAACCATTCGGACATTGGGTGTAGGTCTTGATAGTGCCGGTTTTGACAACATAAAGGCTGTGAAATTTGTTGCCTGTCTGAAAAACATGGCTTCCCTTATGCAAAGGCCGACTGCGCTGTACGATGGCATCCAACTGCTCGATATCGCCACTATCCAGGCCTAGAGGAAGGCAAAGTTTTGCCAGCCCACAATTTTTGCAAGCGACTTTCAGTTTGTTCAAGGAAATAACCGTGCTGTTCGGCAATGGAATTCTCAACGAGTTAGTGATTCTGTTTCCGTAGTGCCTATTTTGTCGGTAAAGCTGATCCATATCAATACTTAAACGGAAAAACATTTCATTACAGATCGAAATTGGCGTTGTTTTTGCACAAAAAAGCCACTGACAATAAGGGTCAGTGGCTTCTATTTTCAAGCTTGGTGACAAACATTTGACACCTTACTCGAAAGGCTGGTTAATTTCTGAAATGCAACCAATCAGCCCTTTCAGCAGATTTTATTTTGCTGGAGCGGCAGGTCCACCCTGAGGTGCGGGAGGAGGCATCATGCCAGGGTAGCCATAACCTGCAGGAGCGCCGTATCCAGGGCCATATCCGTAACCAGGACCAGGACCGTAGCCGTAAGGGGCATAGCCGTAGCCATTGTAGTAGCGGTTATTGTATTGGTTGTAGCCACGACCGTAACCGTTGCCACTGCCACGACCGCTAAAGCCCATGTTGAAGTTGGCGTCGCCATTGCCGTCGCCCATCCAGTCGCCCATGTTGTCCCAGGCATTGTTGTTATTGCCATAACCGTTGTTGTTCCATGGACCCCACCAAGCGCTGGCGGTGGAAATAGAAAGAGCAGCAATACCGATGATAGCGGTAGAGCCGATAAGTTTTGTTAATTTAAGCATGGGTAGCTCCTTTGAATGGAAAATTCGTTGTTATATGGGCAAGCTTGCAGTGTCAGACCTAGGAGTCTTTCGGATTTAACGCTGTTTGGCTGCAAATCCGACAGGCTCCTAGAAGCGTAACTGCTTTTTCTGCCCATGCCGAACCGAATTTGTTCAGTGCGGACTTGCAACTATAGGCTAGTTTTTCTCTTCAAGCCAGAGATTCCTAATAATCTGTTCGAAAAAGTGCCGTTATTTTGGCTTTGTGATTGAGAGAAATCCCGCTATCTGTTACTGTTCTTTTCCGTCTAGGGAAGCGTTGATCTATTCATGAACTCGCATCTCATACCTGAAATGTCCGATAACGTCGTTGAAGTTCTTGCTAATAGCCTGCTATTGGCTGCGAACTCCGCCTTGTTCTCGAACATTTCAGGCATAATCTGCTTCGTACAGAATAAATCAGCGCTTCCCAGACATCCTCCTTTTGGCTCACCGTTTTTTGGTTTTGATGACAAAATATATATTCATTACGGGTGGCGTTGTTTCCTCCCTGGGTAAAGGCATTGCATCTGCTTCTCTTGGCGCTTTGCTGGAAGCACGCGGTCTTAAAGTCACCATGCTCAAGCTTGATCCTTATATCAATGTGGATCCTGGCACCATGAGTCCTTTTCAGCACGGAGAAGTCTTCGTTACTGAAGATGGTGCAGAAACCGATCTGGATCTCGGGCATTACGAGCGCTTTATCAATACTACTATGGGGAAGCACAATAACTTCACCAGTGGACAGATCTACGAAAGCGTCATAAGAAAAGAACGCCGGGGCGACTATCTGGGTGGTACGGTGCAGGTTATTCCCCATATCACCGATGAAATCAAGCGCCAGATCCGCCTGGGAGCCGATGGTTTTGATGTGGCCATGGTAGAAATTGGCGGTACAGTGGGTGATATTGAATCCCTGCCATTTATGGAAGCCATTCGTCAAATGGGTGTGGAATTGGGACATGACAACGTGTTGTTCATGCATTTGACCCTGGTTCCCTATATTCCTACCTCCGGTGAGATCAAAACCAAACCTACTCAGCATTCGGTCAAGGAACTGCGTTCCATTGGCATTCAACCGGATGTGTTGTTGTGTCGTGCTGATCGCTCGTTGCCGGATGCAGAACGACGCAAAATTGCCCTGTTTACCAATGTGCAGGAGCGAGCTGTAATTTCAGCCGTTGATGCGGATACGATTTATCGTATTCCTTTGTTGTTACATGCACAGATGTTGGATCAAATCGTTGTTGAGCAATTGCATCTGGATGTGCCCCCTGCCAATCTGAGCGAGTGGGAAGGGGTCGTGGATGGTTTGTTCAATACTCAACACGAAGTGAATATTGCCATGGTTGGCAAGTATGTGGATCTGACAGAATCCTATAAATCACTTAACGAATCATTGATTCATGCCGGCATTCAGACTGCTGCCAAAGTCAATATCCACTATTTTGATTCAGAAGACTTTGAAAACGGTGATCTGAGCAAATTATCCAACATGGATGCCATTCTCGTTCCGGGAGGCTTTGGCAATCGGGGTGTGGAAGGAAAAATTGCTGCAGTTCGCTATGCGCGGGAAGAAAAGATCCCTTATCTGGGGATTTGTCTGGGAATGCAGGTCGCTGTAATTGAATACGCCCGGGATATCGTGGGACTTAACGATGCTCACAGTACCGAATTTAACAAGGATACCTCGGCACCTGTAATCGCGCTGATAACGGAATGGCTTGAATCTGATGGTTCCGTGGTGCAAAGAGATGAGCGTTCCGATCTGGGTGGCACTATGCGCCTTGGTGGTCAGGAATGCCTTCTGGCTGATGGATCTTTGGCGAAAAAACTGTATGGCAAGGAGCGCATCGTAGAGCGCCATCGCCATCGCTATGAGTTCAACAACCAGTACGGCGAACTCTTGCAGGAAAAAGGTTTGCGCATCACCGGTACCTCTGCTGACGGGACCTTGGCAGAAATTGTCGAATTGCCGGATCATCCCTGGTTTCTGGCGTGCCAGTTCCACCCAGAGTTTACCTCCACGCCGCGCTATGGACACCCGCTGTTCAAGGGTTTTGTACAGGCGGCGATTGAACAGCATCAGCGCAAGGAAGGCTGAACCCGATGAAACTCTGTGGTTTTGACGTTGGTATTGACCAACCCCTGTTTTTGATTGCGGGTACTTGCGTGGTGGAAAGTCTGGATTCGGCAATGACTACTGCCGCCAGTCTTAAAGCCATCACTGAGGAATTGGGAATCCCACTGATTTACAAATCCTCGTTTGACAAGGCAAATCGCTCTTCCCATGAAAGTTTTCGAGGGCCGGGTATAGAACAGGGGCTCAAAATACTGGAGCAGGTAAAAAAAGAATTGAACCTGCCCTTGCTTACGGATGTCCATGAAGACACGCCCCTGGATGAAGTGGCCGCCGTTGTCGATGTGTTACAAACTCCGGCTTTTTTGTGTCGGCAAACGAATTTTATTCAGCGCGTTGCTGCCCAGGGCAAGCCAGTAAATATCAAGAAAGGACAGTTTCTTGCACCTGGGGACATGATCAATGTGGTGGAAAAAGCGCGTGCTACGGCTAACTCCCAGATCATGGTCTGTGAACGAGGTGCTTCTTTTGGTTATAACACCCTGATTTCTGATATGCGTGGGCTGGCAGAAATGCGCAATACCGAATGTCCTGTCGTATTTGACGCCACCCATTCGGTGCAACAGCCGGGTGGGTTGGGAAAATCTTCCGGTGGACAGCGAGAGCATGTGCCGGTATTGGCGCGAGCGGCAGTGGCAGCGGGTGTTTCGGGCGTATTCATGGAAACCCATGAAAACCCGGATGAAGCTTTAAGCGACGGCCCCAATTCCTGGTCACTGGGTCGAATGCGGGAATTGCTGGAAACTCTGCTGGAGATCGATGCCTTGGTGAAGCGCCGTGGATTTATTGAGAGCACACTGTAATTATTTGGGTGAAATGCTGGTGACATAGCATTTGCCACAGTAGTGGATTGTCAGACCTGGGAATGATAGCGAGAGGTGGATTCCCTGCCGCATTCAGTTATCTCTAGTCCTAATGATCTACTGACGATTGACAAACAAAAAATTATTTGGAGACGACAAGATGTCGGAAATTATCAGCGTAAGAGCCAGAGAGATTCTTGATTCCCGTGGCAACCCCACGATTGAAGCAGATGTTTATACAGCAGACGGTGCCATGGGGCGCGCAGTCGCACCTTCCGGTGCGTCTACGGGATCTCGGGAAGCGCTGGAGTTGAGAGACGGCGATAACAGCCGCTATGCTGGCAAAGGTGTTCTCAAGGCTGTAGAAAACGTCAATACCCAGATTCGTGATGCCGTCAGTGGTATGGATGTCATGGATCAGGCGGGGTTGGATCAGTGCATGATCGACCTTGATGGCACTGAAAACAAATCCAAGCTGGGAGCGAATGCCATTCTGTCAGTTTCTCTGGCAGCGGCTCATGCGGCTGCGCAAGAAAGTGAAGAGCCTTTGTACCAGTATTTGGCAGAAGACGAAATTCGTCTGCCAGTACCTATGATGAATATTATCAATGGCGGCGCTCATGCTGATAATAGCGTGGACTTGCAGGAATTCATGATTGTTCCCGTTGGTGCCCCTTCGGTGCGTGAAGCTGTACGTTATGGCGCTGAAGTATTCCATACGCTGAAGTCTGTACTGAGCAAGCGCGGCATGACCACCACTGTGGGTGATGAGGGTGGATTTGCACCGAATCTGCGCTCGAATGAAGAAGCCATCGAGGTCATTCTCGAAGCCATCGAAAAAGCCGGTTATACCGCTGGGAAAGATATTTCCCTGGCTCTGGATGCTGCCAGCTCGGAGTTTTACAAGGATGGAAAATACCATCTGGCATCTGAAAACCGTTCATTTGATTCCGCCGGTTTTACTGACTATCTGGCAGCCTGGGTTGATCAGTACCCCATTATTTCCATTGAAGATGGCTTGGACGAGAGCGATTGGGAAGGCTGGAAAGTTCATACCGAGGTGTTGGGTGGCAAGGTTCAGTTGGTGGGTGATGACTTGTTCGTGACCAACACCAAAATTTTCCAAAAGGGTATAGACATGGGTGTGGCAAATTCGATTCTGATTAAATTCAATCAGATAGGCAGTTTGACCGAAACCCTGCAAGCCATTGCCATGGCAAAGAAAGCCGGTTATTCGGCGGTTATTTCTCATCGTTCCGGTGAAACAGAAGATACCACCATTGCAGACCTTGCCGTGGCAACCAATACCGGGCAGATCAAGACGGGATCCTTGTCTCGCTCTGATCGTGTTGCCAAATACAACCAACTGATGCGCATTGAAGACCAACTGGCAGATGCGGCTGTTTATGCAGGTCGGGGCGCTTTCGCTCTCGATTGAATCTGATGTCGTGGTATTTTCGTCTGCTGTTCGTGCTGTTGCTGGCGATGTTTCTGGTGCTCCAGTATCGTCTGTGGGTCGGGCAGGGCAGTCAGGCGGAAGTGCATCGTCTCAATCAGCAAATCAGTAAGCAGCAAGCAAGGCTATTGGAAATTACCGAACGCAATGAGCGCCTGCGCGCCGAAGTGGAAAGCCTCAGGAACGGTGTTGATGCTGTTGAAGCCCGAGCGCGTTCAGACCTGGGTATGATCAAGGAAGGCGAAACCTTTTTTCAGGTAATCGAACCTGAGCCTAAGCCTCAACCTCAACAATGAAATTCTATGCTGTTGTTCCGGCGGCCGGGGTCGGTAAGCGCATGGCAAGTGCTGAACCCAAGCAGTATTTACCATTGCTGGATAAAGCCGTTATCGACTGGAGTATTCAGGCGTTGTTGGCGAAATCTGAGATTTTGTCCGTGACAGTTGCCCTGGGTGCCGATGATGGTTATTGGAAACACACAGCCAGTGCTGCAAATTCTCGTGTGACCACTGTCTTGGGTGGTGCCGAACGCTGTGATTCCGTTTTCAATGCCCTGCAGCACCTGTTGGCTGTTGCTGAGAGTGATGCCTGGGTGTTGGTACATGATGCTGCACGCCCTTGTCTTGCTACGGATGATCTGTCCCGGTTGATGACGTTGGCAACTGAACAGGGGCAGGGTGGGGTGCTGGGTGTGCCAGTGCATGACACCATGAAACGTACAGATAAGGATGCCAGGGTGTTGCAGACAGTAGACAGAGCGCAGCTTTGGCATGCCCAAACACCCCAGATTTTCCCCTTGAATTTACTTCATGAGGCACTTGAATCCGCTCTGGCTGCCGGTGTTCCCATTACCGATGAGGCAAGTGCCATGGAGTGGTTTGGTTATATGCCTGTGATGGTTGAAGGACGATCTACCAATATCAAAATTACTCGCCCAGCAGATTTGGAGTTGGCGGCATTTTATCTGTCAGGGAGAGAACCCGCCTGACGTTTGCAGTGGTAGTAGCCGCAATTTCAGCGGCTGTTTCCTGTCTGATATCAGCTATAGCGTGAAGTATTTCGGGTAAATAGGCGGGGCTGTTGCGCTGGTATTGGTGAGCCTGTCCCGACATGTCGGGCGCATCGGTTTCCAAAACGATATGTTGCAGCGGAATTTCAGCCGCCAATTTGCGTAATTTCTTTGATCGTGGGTAAGTAAGCATGCCGCCAAATCCCAGGCAGAATCCCAGCTTAATGTATTCACGGGCTTGCTGCTGACTGCCGTTGAAGGCGTGGCTGATTCCACCAATCACGGGGATGCGTTTCAGTAGTTTCAATACCTGATCATGGGCTTTACGCGTGTGTAGAATTACAGGCAGTTCCAGCTCTGCGGCCAATCGCAACTGTTGTTCAAATAGCTGTAGTTGCATCTGCTGGTTGCTATCTTTAATGTAAAAATCCAGACCGATTTCTCCCACTGCCACGGGCTTGCTGGATATGAGCTGAGTTCGAAGGGCTGATAGATGCTGTAACGAATCACTATCGCAAAAGTAGGGATGCAAACCCAACGCGGGATAAATATCTGGATTTTCAGGTTGTGAAGCGAGGCTGAGTACAGGCTGCCAACTGGCAGCAGTAGTGGCAGGAACAACAAAGCCTATAACCCCGGCTTTTCTCGCCTGATGTAATACCTGTTGCCTATCCTCATCAAAGGCGGGCATGTCCAGGTGGCAGTGGCTATCAATTAAGAACTCAGTCATGCAGAATTTGGCTACCTTCACTGCGAATGAAATCCAGGAATGTCTGGCTTACCAATGAAAGTTTCTGCTGAGAAGCATGAACAGCAAACCAATGTCGCCTCAAAGGAAATCCTTTCACATCCAATATACACATCTTGCTGCTATCCAGTTCCAGGCGCAGATTGTATCGAGACATTACAGAGATCCCCAACCCCGCCATCACAGCTTGTTTAATCGCCTCGATACTACCCAGCTCCATATACGGTGTCAGGGTCAAATTATGGTCTGAAAATAATTTATCCATGGCAAGGCGGGTTCCCGAGCCGGATTCACGTAGCAAAAAACGTTCGTTGAGGAGTTGCTTGAGATGAATGGCGCGTTTGTTTGCCAGATGATGACCTGGTGGGGCAATGACGACCAAATCATTGTCCAGAAAAGGCGTGGCAGCAACATCTAACTCTTCTGGAACCTTGCCCATGATAAGCAGGTCATCTTGGTTTTCTTGCAAACGTTGTAACACTTTCTCTCTATTGGTTACGAACAACCGAGGCTGCACGTCTGGATAGCGATGAACAAATACACCGAGTAAATGGGGCATAAAATATTTTGCGGTAGTGACAACGGCAATGTGCAACTCGCCTTTCATCTCCCCGGTGAGAGAAGTGATTTCCCCGCCTAGTAGCTCCAGACGATTGAGTATATCTTGAGAGGCGGCTAAGGTTTTAATGCCTGCTATGGTGGGCTGGAGCTTTTTCCCGCGCTGCTCAAACAAAGGCAAGCCTATGTTATCACTGAGTTTTTTAACCTGCATGGAGACGGTAGGCTGGGTCAAATGTAGCGCTTCAGCCGCTCGTGTATAACCTCCATGGCGAGCAACTGCCAGGAGTATTTGTAACTGCCGCAAGGTGGTGGTGCGGGCGAGGGCATTTGCAGAAAACTTGTTCATAGACGATAGTCTATCACAGTCATACAAAATATTGATTTCACCTTATACATCAATCCGTGCAGAATGCTCCCACTCGGTGATGACTGCCGACTGAATATTAATCATATTAGAGGTGAATACCCATGGATCAATCGAATCGTTACGCTGACCTCAGCCTGAAAGAAGAAGACCTGCTTGCCGATGGCAAACACATACTTGTTGCCTACACTATGCATCCGGCTCCTGGTTATGGCTATTTAGAAGTAGCAGCACATATCGCTGCCGAATCTTCGACAGGTACCAACGTGGAAGTTTCCACCACGGACGATTTTACCAAGGGTGTTGACGCGTTGGTCTATGAGATCGACGAAGATAAAGGCATCATGAAAGTTGCCTATCCAAACGAATTGTTCGATCGCAACGTCACCGATGGGCGTGCCATGATCGTTTCCTTCCTGACCTTGGCGATTGGTAATAACCAGGGTATGGGCGATTGTGCTGATCTGCAAATGCAGGATTTCTATGTTCCACCTCGTATGTTGCAACTCTTTGACGGTCCTGCCAAGGACATCAGTGACATGTGGCGTATCCTGGGTCGTCCTGTAGAGAACGGCGGTTACATTGCCGGTACTATCATCAAGCCCAAACTGGGTTTGCGCCCCGAGCCTTTCGCTGAAGCAGCTTACCAATTCTGGCTGGGTGGTGACTTTATCAAGAATGACGAGCCTCAAGGCAACCAGGTTTTCTGCCCCATGAAGAAGGTTATTCCTCTGGTAGCGGATGCCATGAAGCGTGCTCAGGATGAGACAGGCGAAGCCAAACTGTTCTCAGCCAATATCACGGCTGATGATCACCACGAAATGTGTGCCCGTGCTGATTTTGTTCTGGAAACCTTTGGCGAAGATGCGGACAAAGTTGCCTTCCTGGTTGACGGTTATGTTGGTGGTCCTGGCATGGTAACCACTGCCCGCCGTAACTACCCTAACCAATACTTGCACTATCATCGTGCGGGTCACGGTGCTGTAACATCCCCTTCTTCAAAGCGTGGTTATACAGCCTTTATTCTTGCCAAGATGTCTCGTTTGATGGGTGCTTCCGGTATCCACGTGGGCACCATGGGTTACGGCAAGATGGAAGGTGGTAAAGATGACCGTATTATCGCCTATATGATTGAGCGTGACAGTGTTGATGGTCCTTTCTATCATCAAGAATGGTATGGCATGAAACCTACCACCCCAATCATCTCCGGTGGTATGAACGCCCTGCGTCTGCCAGGCTTCTTCGAGAACCTGGGTCACGGTAACATCATCAACACTTCTGGTGGTGGTTCTTACGGCCATATCGATAGCCCAGCGGCAGGCGCCATTTCCCTGCGTCAGGCATTCGAATGCTGGAAAGAAGGTGCTGATCCGATTGAGTTTGCCAAGGATCACAAAGAATTTGCGCGTGCATTTGAGTCTTTCCCTCATGATGCTGATGCAATCTTCCCAGGCTGGAGAGATAAGCTGGGCGTACACAAGTAAGATTCAAGCTTGTTTTGAGCCAACGGAGAGCCCTCGCCCTTGGCGGGGGCTTTTTGGTTCCAGCAGATGAAACTTTTGCTGGAAAATACGTATCTACTCAGCATCTTGATCTGGGAGATGGTAAGTCATTGAATATCCAGGACGCTGTGAATACATCCATGTATGCTCTGCGGCAGCTTGACCCACATGGATGTGGGGAATGCAGGTATTGCAGGGAGCAATATATCTGCCCATGCTGCCGAAGCCCGGCTATTCAATGACTTACCATTTCCACATAAAATTACGTTGAGTAGTTACGAAAATACAACATTATTTTTCTGTTTACCCCTGCTGAATGTGTTCGTTAGCATTCAAGGGATATGAATATTTTAAACAGGTGCAAGCATGAGCGAAATCAATATTGAACAATACAAAATAACCGAAGAGCCTTTCTATCAGCCTTCCAGTAATGAAGTGGAGCAATACGAGGCGGCTTATTCCGCCCGTCTGCCGGTGATGGTCAAGGGACCTACAGGTTGTGGTAAATCCCGTTTCATTGAATATATGGCGTGGAAATTGGGTAAACCCATCATCACTGTTGCTTGTAATGAAGACATGACAGCGGCCGATCTGGTCGGTCGTTATCTGCTGGATGCTGATGGTACCCGCTGGCTGGATGGCCCCCTGACCACCGCAGCACGCATTGGTGCTATCTGTTATCTGGATGAGGTTGTTGAAGCGCGTCAGGATACCACAGTGGTTATTCACCCATTGACGGATCACCGCCGTACCTTGCCTTTGGATAAAAAAGGCGAAGTGGTAAAAGCCCATGACGACTTTCAGCTGGTGATTTCATACAACCCGGGTTATCAAAGCCTGATGAAAGACCTCAAGCAATCCACAAAGCAGCGTTTTGTGGGTATGGACTTTGATTATGTTGCAGCGGATTTGGAAGCCAAGATCGTGGCAGAAGAAACCGGTATTGATATAGAAACAGCTGCCAAGCTGGTACAAGTAGGAGAAGCGGCGAGAAATCTGAAAGGCCATGGTCTGGATGAAGGTATCTCCACCCGTCTGCTGGTTTACGCAGCAAGTTTGATCACGAAAGGGATCAGTACCCGAGATGCTGCGCGTATGGCGATGGTGCGTCCGATTACGGATGATTTCGATATTCGCGACACGCTGGATAATGCTATTGATGCTGTTTTTGCCTGAATTCAGGTGGTTCATGGTAAGAAACCGGGGTAGATGATGGATATAAACTGTGGTTATCAGGAAGTGCAGGCAGTATTGCTTGATTGCCTGCAAGAAGCGGAGTTGTTGCTGAGTGAGAAAGGCCTTGCTGAATTTGTAGAGGGTCTGGAATTGCTATGCATGATGGGGCGTGGTGCCGAACCCGTGTTGGTGTATATGGAGGAGGCAGTAGAAATTGCCCGCCATACCAGCGATAAAATGTTGTATCCGGTTGCCAAAACGGCTTATCAGATATCCAGAAGCCCCAATGCGCCAGCGATTGTGCCTTTTTTGCAGTCCCTGGCTGAAATTTCCCGACGCCTTGAAGAATCCAAGCTGCTACAGGGGTACTTGGATATTGTATTGGAAATGGTGGAACGCACATCCATTTCTATTCACGGTTCCCATGCCACCATGGCAAGCCCGGGTTTGATCCCCTTTCTTGAAAAAGCCCCCGTTCTGTTGGGTGAGTTGACCATCGGTGGATTAAAACGCTGGATGGATTATGGTATTGATCAACATAATCACCATCCTGACCATTTGGCAGAATTCTTTTCTTTGGATTCGGCAGACAGTCGTGCAGTGATGCAACGTGAACGCCATGGTACCTTGTTGGTGGATATGGAACGTCGTCTGGATTTGTTTGACAATGCCTTGTGGAAGATTGAAGAAAGCATCTATCCTTATTCACGCATGTTGGACGACCGTTCAGATCCTCGTCCCTATTATGATGACAAAGGTATTTTTCTACCGGATGTTTATGACGATCTGGACAATGGTATTACCGGTATGGATCAGTACCGCGCTGCACTGGCACATATGGCGGCGCATCGGCGCTGGACGGCGCCTGTTTTTGCGGATAATCGTAGTCCCATGCAACGTATGGCCATTGAGTGCTTTGAAGATTCACGCATCGAGTATTTATTGACGCAGGAATATCCAGGACTGCGGAGAATTTTCAAAGCCTTGCACCCGGTTCCTGTTGAAAATGAATGTGATGGGGAACATGAGTCCTGCGTTCGCCATCGCTTGACCATGCTGTCCCGTGCCATACTCGACTCGAACCACAGCTATACAGACCCGGATCTGCTTGAATTCGTACAACGCTTTTTCGATCTCATGGGAAAAGGCGATACCACGACCATGGATATGGAGACCCTGGGCATTCAATACATGGCACGCACCCGTACCCAGTCGGATGCCTTGCCCAATGTTTGGTTCAAGGATACCGAGATCAGTTATCGGGATGACAATCGTAATTTGTGGCAATTCTACGAATTGGATGATGATGAAGACTTTCATGTAGAGCCCACGGAACTCGAAGAAACTGACCCTGACGATACCCTGCCACCACGTCTCTATCCGGAATGGGATTATACAACTCAGACTTATCGCCCAGACTGGGCAAGCGTCTATGAGACCTTGCATCCCTCCAAAGATGCCGCCTATATCGATGGCTTGCTGCGCAAACATGACCGTCTGGCAAAGCAGATCAAGCGCATGCTGGATATGCTCAAACCGCAAAACTATCAACGTGTGCGCTATCAGGAAGAGGGAACTGAACTGGATCTGGATATTGCAATTCGTTCATTGATTGATTTCAAGAGCGGTCACAATCCTGACCCTAGAATCAATATCAGCCATAAGCACAATGACCGCAATATTGCGGTGACCATTTTGCTGGATTTATCTGAATCTCTGGCGCAGCCTGTGGGCAATACCGGTCAGACGCTACTGGAACTGGAGCAAGAAGCTGTTTCATTGTTGGCATGGGCGATTGAGCAACTCGGCGATAACTATTCCATTGCCGGCTTTCATTCCAACACCCGCCACGAAGTACGTTACTACCATATCAAAGGCTTCAGTGAAGGTTGGAACAAGGATGTGAAAGCCCGTCTTGCAGCTATGGGGGCAGGCTATTCAACCCGAATGGGAGCCGCCATGCGACACGCCGCTCATTATCTGGAACATCAGAAATCCGATAAAAAGCTACTATTGGTTATTACCGATGGCGAGCCTGCTGATATTGATGTACGTGATGAAAAGCATCTCATCGAGGACTCGCGCATGGCAGTTCGAGAACTGGATCAGCTGGATATATACAGCTATTGCATCAACCTAGACCCCAAGGCAGATGAATATGTAGCGGATATTTTCGGCAACCAGTATTCCATCATCGATAAACTCGAAAGTTTGCCAGAGAAATTACCCAAGCTGTTTCTTGCCCTGACGAAATAGTACTTGCATCTGTGGATTCATGAATCGATGGGAGTTAAACAGGTTTTTATTTGCTGTCTGTCTTTGGAGCCAAAAAAATGTAGTGTTTGATATCCTTTGGTCCGGGTATTTTTTGATAGTTTTCCTGAATCCACTTAACAACAGGATGCTGGTAGAGTGCCAAGTGAGTAGTGTTTGCTACGATCAGGGTGGGCGGTTTTTTTTCGAGCGCTGTGATCAGCATTTGAATGTATTTATTGGATAACTCGGTATTTCCGAACAATGGGTAATCGTAGACAAAGCCATAGGGGGCAAGGCGCTGACTCCAAAAATACACACCGGGTTCTGCGCCCCAGTGATAGATAACCGCGTCTTTTGCATAGTTCTGGTTGATCCATTTTGCCATAGAGCGTGTTTCCAAAGACTCCTGACCATGTTCCTGGTATTTAACGATTGGAACTTCATCCACTGGAATGAAAGATTGGAAAATTCTGATGCTTAGCGGGAATATGAGCAAAGAGATAAAAATGAGCTTTCCGACAATGTTATTGGGTGCAGACATGCTTGCACCCAACCAGCCTAAAGCTATCGCCAGTGTAGGCAAGAATAGCTGGTAATAGTGCGCATAAAACTTACCCGGTAGTGCGGTTGCTATCCAAACACCTACAAAATACGCAAGCAGAATCAATGCCTGATGCTTTTCTTGCTTGGATTGAAACAGTTTATAGACAAGGAACAATAGGCTGGCAAGGAGTAGCCATACATAGGTATGCACATAATAGGGATGCGTTGCAAAGCTAAGAGAAACAGCAAGGTTACCCAGCATACCTCCAGCGTAGCTGCGGTTGTATTCGAAAACTGCCATCCAGAAGGGTTCCCAATTTCCATTTAGCCAAAATAATGCACCAATCACAATCCAGCCAACTAGCCCTGTTATGCCAACGATGAGAATGGGTTTTATCTTGGCTATCAAAGAGCTTCGTTGAGTATCAACTGTATTGGCTCTTACAGCAGCGTGTGAACATATAACCAGGATGGCCACTACTGCAGCGATGGTTTTATATAAGCTGGCGAGGAAAAACAGCAGGCCGATGAGAGCGTATCGAGCAGTTTTCATTGATCTGGGATTATTCAATATCAGTGCTATTGCCCACACCAGACAGCAGTTTATGAAGACTTCTACATTCGGCTGATTTGCTTGGATGTACAGGTCGCCACTCGTCAGTGTCCACACCCCCGCAGCTATCAACCCTGCCAGTTTTCCCCCCACAGCCTTTCCAGCATAGTAACAACCGAAGAGTGTTACCAAGAAGGCAGTGAAGCCCAGCATGAACATCGCCAAAGGAGACGATCCAAATATTGCGCTGAAGGCGGCGTAAGTCCAGTGTATGGCAGGAGGCTTGTGATCCCATAAAACGCTATACAATGGCCAACCATCCAGCATACGGTCAGCAATAGTCATGTACACCATGAGATCACGCTCAAATGCTTCAGAATAGGTCGCCATTCGGGATATGAAAGCTATGACAATAAAGGCGGCGATAGAAACAGTGAGTAGAATATTGGAGACAGGAGCAGGTTTGTTTTCTTGTATTTCGAAAAATGATAGGGATGAAAAACCTTTGGTCACAAAGATATAAGTCAATACCAGCAGTGCATTGAGTTGAAAAAATGTTTCAATGATTTGAATGGAAAGTAGCGAGTAATTGAACCAGTGGTTGAATCCGGCAGCTACAAAGAGCCCCAAAGTCGTGATGGATGCAAACAAGATTAGAAAGAAAATCCGCTGATGCAATTTTTCACTGGATTTATGACGAGTGCTGCTGGCGTAGAGAATACTGCCTAAGAAGAGAAAAGGAATTGAAAGGGTCGCCAGATTGAAATAGAGAAATGATTGATAATTGTCTGGTAAGTCGCCATCCCAGGAAAGCAGTGCGTAAAAAAATGGTGATGTGGATCCGGAATTGACGGCATTGATGCTAATGGGGAAGATTATCCAGATTACAGCCACGCACAAAAAGATGATGGCTGCAGTAGCGCGCAGAATGTTGTCAAGTTGGGGTTTGTTTTTCACAATGAATTTTCCTCGATAATCCGTCTGGCTATCTTTCGCCCTTCGGCAATGGCGTAATTTGTACCCCTGTCCTGGGGATAGATCTGCGCCATGGTCGATAAATAAAATCCCTTTAGTGGAGAACTGTGATCAGGAATGAGTTCGCTGTATCGGGTTTCCACGATTGGTTGGGAGTAATTGGCACGCCATACGTGGGAATCGAGTATCCAGTCGTGATTGAATTCTGGAAACATTCGTGCCAAGTGTTTCAGTGTGAAATCTACTGCCTCAGAATCAGTCATTTGGAAGAGTTCATCGGATTCGGGCAGATACTTCGAGAGATAGACGATATGGTGACCACCGTAGGATGCCAGAGGCTCAAAATTCGTGTGCTCGATAACACCGACGAAGGGAAAGCCAGGATCGTTGACGTTCAGCCAATAGGTGTCTGAAAGGCTTCTGTCCAGTTCCAGGACGATACAGATGTTGGCAAGATAGCGAACACGCCGCAGTTGGTTTACATAAACGTCTGAAGTGTGAGGCTCCACCAAGTCGGCGATGATGGGTAATGCGGGAGTTGCAATGACAGCGTCTACAGGAATGGATTTATTGCCAGCAATGATACCGCTTACCTGGCCAGCATCCACCTGCAGTTTCTCGACAGCTGTATTGGTTGCGATACTTCCACCTTGATCGCAAATGGCATCAGCAATTGCACCAGCAAGTGCTGCAAATCCACCTTTATAATAAGCAAGTTGTTCTTTTCCGCCTTTTCCCCGACTGCCACCACGGAGTTTCAGCTTGTTCCAAAACCAAACGGCAGAAACTTCTTCAGCCACATCACCGAACTTGCCACGAAGCAACGGCTCCCATATCACTTCATAGACACGATCACCGCCTAGGGCTCGTAGCCATTCCGCAGCGGTACGATCTTCGAGAGAACGCCAGTCTTTGACTCCCCTGGCTCTCAATGTCAGCAACCCAAGTCGAATGCGATCGATAAAGGGTAAGGGAGAAAAACGTAGCAGATCCAGGGGGGTAGAAAGCTTGAAGAAATTGTGGGCGTAGTACATGCCTGTCTTAGTTGAGCGCAGCAACACCTGCTCTTGTTTTCCCAGTTCTTCGATCAGTTGCATTACATGCACATCATTGGTAAACCAGTGATGGTAGAACTTCTCCAGCTGGAAACCATTGACGGTGAAGCTGCCAGCAAGACCGCCGATTTCTGTATCGCTTTCAAACACACTGACACGATATCCGTGCTTGCTCAGTTCATATGCAGCCGCGAGACCACAGAAGCCAGCACCAATAATGGCAATATGGGGTTGAGGTGTTTGTTCCAAAACAACTACTCCTTAAATGTGGTTGGTGTCGAGGGAGATTTGATTGCCCAGAAGCGTTTGCCATGGATGATCAAATAGAACAAGCCAACAGTGGTGAGTGGAACCCATAGAACAGCATGTACGGTAAGTGCAAAAGCGACTGAAGCTTCAGGTGTGGCACCATAGGCTTGCAATCCTTGTGCGGCAAAGAAATCGAACGTACCCACATACCCTGGAGAACTAGGGATTAACGTCGCCAAGGTACCTGTTCCAAGGGAAAACCAAGGGCCTAATGGATCTACCGTGGCATGCACAGCGACTGCTACAGTGGCAAATACCGCACCTTCAAATGTCCAAGTCAGTACCGACAGCCCAAGCAATGTCAATAAACGAGTTGGTGATCGCACCAGACGAAGTGCCTCAATGAAATGTCCCCCGTGTTTTATCATCGTTTCTGTAAGGTTGCGGCTGGCAAAGAAAGAATGCATAGCAATGTGATTGATGATTCGATCGAGCCAGGGGGTTAGCAGAATCAGAATGAACGCACCTCCAAAACTGAGCCCTGTAAGCCAGATCGCTCCAGAGACAAAGCTTTCTGGAAAGCTTCCAGAAGGAAGCCCCAGCAGACCCACAAAGAAAAAGCCCAGCAGGGCGAGTAGATCCAGGGCGCGTTCAATGATCATGGTTCCGAGTACACGGGTGGCGGGAGAACGTAGCTGCTGGCGAAATCCGAGTACACGGAAAGCATCGCCGACCCGGAAAGGGAGCACATTGTTGACAGCAATGCTGGTAAGGAAGGGCCACACACAGGATTTAAAGGGCAGGCTGGGTTCAAGGGCACGTAGCATCAACCACCAGCGAACGATACGCAAGCTATATCCCACCGCCAAAAAAAACAATGCTAATAATAGGAAAGGGAAGGACAAGCCCATAAGCGCATGTCCAAGGGTTTCGATATCCAGCCCTCGTACAAGCAGCCATAGAAAAATCGCTGTGATCGCCAGGCCTACTGCCAGTTTTAGCCAACGTCCCATCAGGCTATGCGCTTGTTGATTCTGATTGATCTTTTTTGGGATCGATTACCGTGAACCCGAGTTGTTCCTTGATCAGATACAAGGGGCGTCGTTTAACTTCACCGTATATACGCCCAAGGTATTCGCCCATAATGCCAAGAAACAGGAGTTGTACACCACCAAGAAACAACATGGCAATGAAAAGCAGCGTCCAACCCGTGACCCATACATCAGTAAACAGTCGTAGGGTCAGGGCGTAGATGATTCCCAGCAAAGATAGTCCAGAGGCGGCAAACCCCATATATACTGCCACCCGTAAAGGCACTGTGGAGAATGACAATATGCCATCTGTAGCAAAGCGCAACATGTTTTTCAGTGGATACTTTGTATCACCAGCAAAGCGTGCTGCTCGTCGGTAATAGACCGGTTCCTGCCGAAAGCCAATCCAGGCAACCATGCCGCGCACGAATCGATCCCGTTCGGGCATTTCCAGAAGTGCATTCACTGCCTGCCGGTCCATTAGGCGAAAGTCTCCAGTATCCAGGGGAATAGCGGTGTCCGAAAGGTAGTTGATGAAGCGGTAGAATATCTTTGCGGTCCATAATTTGAACGCTGTTTCACCTTCGCGTTCAGCTCTGACGCCATAGGCAACATCAACACCCTGTTGCCAACGTTCCAGCATTTCCAGGATTACCTCCGGGGGGTCTTGCAAATCAGCATCGATGATAGCGATGGCATCGCCTTTGGCATGTTCCAGGCCTGCTGTTACTGCAACTTGGTGACCAAAATTTCGTGAAAGAGAGATTACCCGCACCTGAGAATCTGTTTTTTGCAGCTCACGCAGAATATCCAGGGTTTTGTCTCGGCTCCCATCATCGATATAGATGAGTTCAAAATCACCTTCCGGCATCTTTTCAAGTGCTTCCAGCAGGCTTCTATGGGTTTCTTGAATCACTAACTGTTCATTGAAGCAGGGAATAACCACCGACAACAGGGTTAGATGGCGATTGTTTTCATCTTGGTGAGACTGGGCATCCATATCTATCTAATGTACCTGAGGACGCGCTGATTTATTCCGTACCAAGCAGATCGCGCCTGAAATATTGAAGAAAAAGAAATCTTACCGAGCATTTCAGGTGCCGAGATGCGAGTTCATGAATAGATTCAGAGCTTTCCTGACTATTATTTTATTGATGATATATACCACAGTATATAGTAGGTGTGTCTAACAGCGTGTTGAAAAACGTCGTTTTTTGGCACCCTGGGTGTGGCACAAGAATATTCCACTATTTTTGATGGTTTAAGCCATTGAAAATGGAGGAAGCACGGATTTATTCTGTATGAAGCAGATTATGCCTGATTATCTTTGTAACCCCTCATTTTTTAGAACTGAATAGCTTTCGATGCAACGTATGTCGGAGAAGACAGTTTTTGAATTGGGACAAAAGATATTTGACATTGATTATCCGCGAGTACATACTGCAAGAACAAACTGACTGGTCTGTTTTGAAATGACGTTATCTGACAAAGCTCTGGCAACACGGGAACGAATTCTGTCTGCAGCTACGGAATTGTTCTACAAGCATGGATATCATGCAACAGGATTGGACAAGGTTATTCGCCTTGCAAAGATCACTAAAGGTAACTTCTATTATCATTTCAAGAGCAAAGAAGAATTGGCGGTAGCAACCCTGGATTGGCAGTTCTCCTTGCTCTCCGGAGATGTTGAAGATCAGGTGTTAAGCAAACGGAAAACGCCGTTAGAAACGTTGTTCCTGCTTTTTGATTACATGGTTAGTCGCCAGAAGGAACAACATCATGATGGACAAATCTGTGGTTGCTACTTCGGAAATTTTGCTTTGGAGTTCAGTACAATCAGTTTGGAAGTGAGAAAAGCAGTAAACGGTATTTTTGCGAAATATCGCGTCTTGATTGAATCCCTACTCAAACGTGCTATTGAAGCTGGACAGATCAACGATAAGCTGAATGTTCATGAGTTGGCTGTTGTTATCCTTGGACAGATAGAGGGAGCAATTCTATTGGACAAAGCACAGCAACAACCGGAAAATTTTGAGGTCAGCATCAAATTTATCAAGCAGTATTTGACAACAAGCTGCTGATGTAAAAGTAGTTACTGTTTCGACCAGGAGTTTGTCGGGATTTGCTTTTGTAGTTTACGCTCCTTGCCTACATTCTTGTAGATGACGTAGTTATTTGGCTGTTCAGCAGGTGGGCGAGTGTATAAATAAGTAGATCAAAGCTTCGTTGAATTAGTGTTGGATCAGGTAGATTTCTAGTGAAGTTATCGATCGCAACAAAGTGATGTTTTTTTAAAACAAAAAAAGACCGACAGGTCGGTTTTTATTATTGGAGAATGAAATGACAACTAATGTATTGATTGATCCCCAAGTTCCAGAACAAGATCGCCAACATGTAGAGCGTATCCTGAAAGGTGTAGAGAAGCGTTTGGGATTTATTCCCGCTGGTTTGCGTTTGTATTCGATCAGTCCACCCATTTTGGAACAATTTGTCAGTATGGTGGGCTACTTTATGGAACATCCCAGGTTGAATATGAAACTGATGGTGTTTATTCGCTACTTGGTGTCTGCTGCTGCACAATGCCGTTTTTGTATTGATTTGAACGCATCTATCTTATTGGAAATGGGGGTAACTTCCGAAGAGCTACAAGCAGCAAGAGAGGGTGTAGATGATGCGCCTTTGAATGATGCCGATAGAACTTTACTAAAAATTGCGCTGGCAGCAATTGATTCACCGGATGAGGTCAGTGAGGAGGATATTGAAGCGGCCAGAGAGCAGGGCTTCAGTGATCGGGATGTTTTTGATGCAGTGGTTATTGCCGCAAATAACAAAGCTTTTACCCATGTTTTGCGCACGTTTAAAGTAGAGGATCAATCAGCATTTGCATGATAGTTTCTTTGTTGTTGTAGAAGTGCAATAAACCGATCTAATTGAAAGTTTCCCCTGCAGGGGGTGTACTCTTGCAGGGGCAATGTTAGTAGTCGAAAGGAATTTCATCGAGAAATCAGGCATAATGCGCGTTTTTGAATCCTCCACTCGTTGGTGAGAAGAGCCTATGCAAGCATTGGTTGGCGTAATCATGGGTTCCAGTTCTGATTGGGAGACCATGCGTCATGCGACAGAAACGCTGGAAAAACTGGGAATCCCTTTTGAACAGGAAGTGGTATCGGCACACCGTACCCCTGACAAATTGTTTCGATATGCAGAACAAGCACGTGATCGGGGTATAGAAGTGATTATCGCGGGAGCGGGTGGCGCTGCGCATTTACCGGGGATGGTTGCTGCTAAAACCAGCCTGCCGGTATTGGGTGTTCCTGTTCAATCAAAAGCCCTGAGTGGAATGGATTCTCTGTTGTCTATCGCTCAAATGCCTGCGGGAATACCCGTGGGAACCTTGGCTATCGGTCGCGCTGGGGCGGTAAATGCCGCACTTTTTGCCGCATCCATGCTGGGCAACAAATATGCAGATATACTCAGCGCTCTGGATGCATTTCGTGCCGAGCAGACGGAAACTGTGCTGAATAATCCGGATCCTGCTGCTGCATCATGAAGATAGGTATTCTCGGTGGAGGGCAACTTGCGCGGATGCTGGCGTTGGCTGGCTATCCTTTGGGGCAGAACTTTGTAGTGCTGGAACCCGCTGAAGATGCTTGTGCGGCGCCTTTGGCTGGGCATATTACAGCCGCCTACGACGACCCCCAGGCTTTGCAACAATTGGCAACTGAAGTGGACTTGGTGACCTATGAGTTCGAGAGTGTCCCTGCAGTTGCTGTGGAGCAATTGGGGGCATCTTTATCAGTGTATCCCCCCGCAAATGCCCTGGCGATTGCCAGGGATCGATTAAACGAGAAAAATCTGTTTCTTGATTTGGGAATCGAAACGGCGGTGTTTGCTGAGGTGCATGATATGGCATCCTTGCAACAGGCAGTTGATAAAGTAGGCTTGCCTGCAATTCTTAAAACCCGCACCCTGGGCTACGATGGCAAGGGACAACAAGTGTTGCGGAAAAGGGATGACTTGCAAGCTGCCTGGAAAGCCATAGGGGAAGTTCCTGCCATTCTGGAAGGCTTGGTTCCTTTTGATCGTGAAGTCTCCATTGTCGCTGTGCGCCGTGTTTCTGGGCAGTCAGCGTATTATCCCTTGGCTGAAAACCATCATCAGGACGGCATTTTGCGCCTTTCTACCTGTTTGCGTGATGATCCGATACAAGCGTTGGCTGAAGAATATGCACACAAACTGCTGGAAAAGTTGGACTATGTGGGTGTGCTGGCGATTGAGTTCTTTCAAATAGGTGGGCATTTGCTGGTGAATGAAATGGCACCACGAGTACATAACTCTGGACATTGGACCATTGAAGGGGCAGAAACAAGCCAATTCGAGAACCATTTGCGTGCCATTCTGGATATGCCTCTGGGCAGTACCGAGCCTTTGGGTTACGCTGCCATGCTTAACCTGATTGGTGACTTGCCAGATCTTGAGCCTATTCTAGCCAAGGACAATACCCATTTGCATTTGTATGGGAAAGCACCTAGAAAGGGGCGAAAAATTGGCCATATTACCGTGCGTGAGGCCTCTGCTACCGCATTGCATGCTCGTATGCTGGAGCTTGATGCTCTTGTTCCTGTTTCTGGATAAGTTTAATTACTCATTGAAAAATATAAAATAATGCAAGAAATGATTTGGTTTGTATTAGCGCTGGTAACGGGCCTGATGGTATTGGTCTGGAGTGCTGATCAGTTTGTTGCAGGAGCAGCAGGGTTGGCTAAATCCTTGGGTGTTTCCACCTTGATCATTGGTTTGACCGTCGTGGCATTTGGAACATCAGCCCCCGAAATGTTGGTCTCGGCAGTTGCTGCTTCCCAGGGTAACAGCGGACTCGCCATTGGAAATGCAGTGGGTTCAAATATTGCCAATATGGCACTGGTGCTGGGCGTGACGGCGCTGGTGGCACCCCTGGCAGTACATTCTCATACCTTGAATCGTGAATTCCCTTTGATGTTGATGGTCATGGCAGGATCCTGGGCATTGTTATGGAATGGCAATTTATCGCGTCTGGATGGTATTTTGCTGTTGATTGGTATGTTTGCGGTGGTGTTGTGGACCATCCACCTGGCTCGGACTACAGGGAAGGACGACCCGATTATTGAAGAACTGGCCGATGAAATTCCAGAATCCATGCCTGTTGGGCGTGCTTGGTGGCTGTTGGTATCGGGGTTGCTGTTATTGCTGGCCAGCTCCAAACTGTTGGTTTGGGGAGCAGTGGGTATCGCCCAGCATTTTGGTGTCACCGATCTGGTTATCGGCTTGACCATTGTTGCTATTGGGACCTCTTTGCCTGAGCTGGCGGCATCTGTGGCTGCTGCCCGCAAACAGGAGCATGACATCGCAGTTGGCAATATCGTTGGCTCCAATTTGTTCAATATTCTCGCTGTATTGGGTATTGCAGGCACCATTGGTCCAAGCAATGTCGATACTGACGTGCTGTATCGGGATTTTCCCCTGATGCTGGCGTTGGGAATCGCCCTCTACATCATGGCCAGAGGCTTCAGTCGCAAAGGGCATGGTCTGATAAAGCGCTGGTCTGGTGGGATCTTGCTACTGACATTCCTTGCGTATCAAATAAACCTTTTCCTCAGCGTCGCTACAATTCCCTCACTGGGTCAATAACAGACCGTCATCCCGCTTTTTCGGTATAATCCAAAGCTTTATGCCACTTTGAAAAGCGTTCAAATAAAATTTAATGAAGAAGCTGGAGCATTTGCTTGAATCCTTTATGTTCAACAGCCGTTGGTTGTTGGCACCTTTCTATGTAGGGCTGATTTTGTCCATCGGTTTGCTGATGGTGACATTTTTTAAGGAATTTTTGCACTTGGTTCCTGTCGCATTGTTTGAAGAGGCGGGACCAGAGATTGTGTTGGGCATTCTGTCTCTTATCGATTTAGTATTGGTCGCCAACCTGATGTTGATCATTGTTTTTGCCGGATATGAAAATTTCGTTTCTCGTATCGACGTTGCAGAGCATGAAGATCGTCCGGAATGGATGGGAAAGGTGGGCTTTACTGACCTCAAAATCAAATTGATAGGGTCGATTGTTGCAATTTCGGGAATTGAACTGCTGAAACTGTTTGTGAACATCAGTGAAGGTGTTTCAGAGCAGGAATTGATTTGGAAAGTGGCCATCCATATTACCCTGGTTGTATCTGGCGTGTTGTTTGCGCTGATGGACAGGATTGGAGGAAAAACCCCTCATTAGGGCTTAAATAACTATGTTACGAAAAATACTGATCGCTAATCGCGGCGAGATCGCTGTACGCATTATCCGCGCCTGTGCCGAGATGGGGATACGTTCGGTAGCTATTTATACCGAAGCTGATATGTACAACCTGCATGTCAAAAAAGCGGATGAAGCTTACAGTATCGGCGAAGACCCAGTTGCCGGGTATCTGAATATTCACCGTATTGTCAATTTGGCAATACAAACAGGCTGTGATGCCATACATCCAGGCTATGGCTTCTTGTCAGAAAATGCTGATTTTGCAGCGGCCTGTGAACGGCGTGGAATTACCTTTATCGGCCCCAGTGCTGAAGTCATCAGCCGTATGGGAGACAAAACCGAAGCGCGTAAGGCAATGATTGCTGCCGGGGTTCCGGTAACACCAGGTACGGAAGAAAATCTTACCGGACTGGAAGATGCGCTGCAGGTGGCTGAAACTATTGGTTACCCCATCATGCTCAAGGCAACCTCTGGGGGTGGCGGCAGAGGTATTCGTCGTTGTGACTCGGTGGAAGACCTGAGAAAAAATTACGAAAGAGTCATATCCGAAGCGACCAAGGCATTTGGTCGGGCGGAAGTGTTCATGGAAAAATGTGTGGTCAATCCCCGGCATATTGAATTGCAGGTCTTGGCAGATCGTCATGGAAACTGCATTCATCTGTACGAGCGGGATTGCTCCATTCAGCGCCGCAATCAAAAATTGATCGAGATTGCACCCTCCCCACAACTGGATGAAGGGCAACGGCAGTATTTGGGCGGATTGGCTGTCATTGCTGCCAAAGCCGTGGGGTATTTCAGCGCGGGTACGGTGGAATTTCTCATGGATGAAAATGATCGTTTTTATTTTATGGAAATGAACACCCGGGTACAGGTTGAGCACACCATTTCTGAAACCATCACCGGTGTCGATATAATCGAAGAGCAAATTCGAGTGGCTGCTGGTTTGAAATTACGCTTCAAACAGCACGAAATTCAGCGCCGTGGCTTTGCCATACAATTTCGAGTCAACGCGGAAGATCCCAAAAACAATTTTCTGCCGAGTTTTGGTCGTATTTCCCGTTACTATGCGCCCGGTGGCCCTGGGGTGCGTACCGATACGGCAATTTACACCGGTTATACCATTCCACCTTTTTTTGATTCCATGATCGCCAAGGTGATTGTGTGGGCGCTGACCTGGGAAGATGCCATAAGTCGTGGGGAACGAGCGCTCAAGGACATGGAAGTGCATGGGATTCGTACCACCAAACTTTATTATGAAGAAATCCTTCATCATCCAGAGTTTCGTGCGGCCAATTTCACCACTTCCTTTGTTGAAGATCATCCTGAATTAACCGAATACACCGAAAAACAGTGCAAGAGCGATGTGGCGGCGGCTATAGCCGTAGCTATTGCTGCTCACGCCGGCTTGTAACAGGTACTATCTATGTCAAAAATACAGATTACAGATGTCATTCTTCGTGACGCTCATCAATCATTGATTGCCACCCGAATGCGTACCGAGGATATGCTGCCAGCCTGCGAAATGCTGGATAAGGTTGGATACTGGTCGTTGGAATGCTGGGGCGGAGCAACCTACGATGCCTGCTTGCGCTTTCTCAAAGAAGATCCTTGGGAACGACTGAGGAAATTGCGTGAAGCTTTGCCAAACACCCAATTGCAAATGTTGCTCAGAGGGCAGAATCTCCTTGGCTATCGGCATTATGCGGATGACGTGGTGCGTGCCTTCGTACACAAGGCAGCAGAGCAGGGTATGGATGTCTTCCGTATCTTTGATGCCCTGAATGATATTCGCAATCTGCGTACCGCCATAGAAGCAACCAAAGAAGCTGGCAAACACGCCCAGGGCACCATCTGCTACACGGTCAGTCCGGTGCATGACACGGCGGGTTTCGTCAAGATGGCCAAAGGGCTTGAAGAAATGGGCTGCGACAGCTTGTGTATCAAGGACATGGCAGGATTGCTCACGCCTTTTGCTACAGAAAATCTGGTCAAGGCATTGAAAGATGCGGTCGATCTGCCATTGCAATTGCATTCCCATGCGACATCGGGCTTGGCTGAAATGTGCCATCTGAAAGCAATTGAAAGTGGTTGTGATCGTGTGGATACAGCGATTTCCTCCTGGGCAGGTGGCACCAGTCATCCACCTACAGAATCCTTGGTGGCTGGATTGCGTGGTACCGGTTTTGATACAGGGCTGGATCTGGAACTGTTACAGGATATTGGCATGTACTTCTATGAAGTACGAAAAAAATATCATCAGTTTGAAAGTGAATTTACGGGTGTCGACACTCGTGTACAGGTCAATCAGATTCCTGGTGGCATGATTTCCAATCTGGCAAATCAGCTCAAGGAGCAGAATGCCCTTGGACGCATGACAGAAGTGATGGAAGAAATACCACGAGTGCGTAAAGATCTGGGTTATCCGCCATTGGTGACCCCAACTTCCCAAATCGTTGGTACTCAGGCGGTATTGAACGTGCTCACCGGTGAACGTTATAAAACTATCACCAATGAAGTGAAGCTCTACCTGCAAGGAGGTTATGGTCAGGCGCCTGGAGAAGTCGATGAGAAACTGCGGCGCAAAGCGGTAGGTGATCAGGAAGTCATCGAAGTTCGTCCGGCGGACTTGTTGTCACCCGAGTTGGATCATCTGCGTGCAGAGATTGGTGATCTGGCAAAATCCGATGAAGACGTGTTGTCCTATGCCATGTTCCCCGAGATTGGTCAGCAGTTCCTGGAACAACGTGAGGCAAACACCCTGCAGCCAGAACCTCTGGAACCACCTCCCGGAAATATGCCTCAGGAATCGGCACCAACAGAATTCAATATTGTTCTGCACGGAGAGTCCTACCACATCAAGATGACTGGCGCTGGGCACAAAGGACAGCCGGAAAGGCATTTCTATATGAACGTCGATGGCGTACCCGAAGAAGTTGTGGTGGAAACCCTGGATCAGATCGTACTCACTGGTGGGACGGAAGGTGCAGTGCAGGGCGCCATCGAAGGACGTCGACCCAAAGCCACCAAAGAAGGGCATGTAACGACCTCCATGCCTGGCAGTATTGTCGAGGTATTGGTCAAGGAAGGTGATCAGATCAATGCAGGAGAGCCAGTGTTGATTACTGAAGCCATGAAAATGGAGACTGAAGTACAGGCACCTATTTCCGGAACGGTAAAGGGTGTATTTGTTCAGAAAGGTGATGCAGTCAATCCAGAAGAAGCGCTTGTCGAAATCGAAGCCTGAAGGGGTGAGAATCGGTCTGGCTCTGGGTGGTGGTGCTGCCCGGGGCTGGTCTCATATTGGTATCCTGCATGCGCTGGATGATCTTGGATTACGTCCTGATGTAATCACCGGATGCTCCATTGGTGCCATTGTCGGTGCAGCGAGAGCGGCAGAAAACCTTTCTCAGCTCGAAAATTGGGTTTGTTCATTGCGCAGGCGGGATGTTGCTGCTTTTTTTGATCTGGGGTGGACAAGAAAAGGGCTGATTGATGCCCCAAAACTCAATCGTTTTCTGCGTGATAATATTGTCAGTGAATCTGCGTTGATCGAGGAGTTGCCGATTACTTATGGTAACGTCGCAACTGATCTGGGCAATGGTCGCGAAGTGTGGTTTTCCAGCGGTGATGTCATGTCATCGGTCATGGCATCAATTGCATTGCCTGGTTTGTTTGCACCCGTGCGGCACAATGGGCGTTGGTTGGTCGATGGTGGACTGGTTAATCCGGTTCCTGTTTCTCTGTGTCATGCTCTGGGTGCAGATGTAGTTATTGCCGTGAATTTGAATAGCGATATTCTGGGAAAACATCTGATGCCTAAAAAAATCGGGGAAGGTTCCGAGCCAGGACCTTTTGACAATCTGGTCGGTACGATCAAAAGTTATTCTTCGAATCTATTCCCCGGGACCCGAGAAGATATCCCTCCCGGAATGTTCGATGTACTTGCCAGTTCCATCAATATTACCCAGGACAGAATAACCCGTAGCCGCATGGCAGGGGATCCACCAGATATATTACTGGAACCACGTTTGGCGAATATCGGGTTGTTGGAATTCCATCGTGCTGAGGAAGCAATAGCCGAAGGCGAACATTGTGTGCAGCGCATGCAGCCTGTTATTGAATATGTCATGGAAAATGTGACCCGGGTATTCGGAAAATAATGGATGCAGGGTTAATTCAGCCAGTATGGGAACTCTCTGAATATGGATGTTGAACTGAATTTGGATGCCGACAGAGCTACAACATCAGATAGTTTCGAGCGTAGGGTTCGTGGGGAACAGTTGCGACAATTGTTTTCTGTGTTGTCGGTGGCTTTACCCGGTAGTTTGCTTGTAGCAGGGTTTCTGATCTGGGGGTTTTGGGACGAAGTTGATCACTTTCTTATAAGCAGTTGGTTGGTGGTGCTGTTGATCATCAATATTCTCCGTCTCTACATACCCAATGTGGTGAAGCGTCTTCATCACGGAACCTTGAGCAATGAATGGTTGAGTGGAATGTTGCTCACCGGGTCATTGATTTCAGGAATATTATGGGGAAGTGTGGGCTTTTTTATATTCAGTCCGGAAAATCCGTATGGGTTTGCCTTGCTGGTTATTGTGTTGGGTGGGTTGGTATCCGGTTCTTTGGGCTCGCATTCCTATTATTTCCCCAACTATGTATTATTTTCTGTGCCAGCATTTTTGCCACTTATTGTGCGGCTTTTTCTACTTCAAAAAGACTTCTATACGTTCATTGCCTTTTTGATGCTGTTGTTTTTATTGATGAATTTGTTCTATTCGAAGAGATATTCAGAAATGGCAGAGCAATCGATCCGGCTGAAATTTTCAAATGATGAATTGTTGCAACAACTCCAAAGTTCCAATAAAGAACTGCAGCAGCATTCTTATACTGATCCCTTGACATCAATCGGTAATCGGCGCCAGTTCGATATGGATTTAGCACAAACATGGCAAATGGCGAATACCACCAAAGCACCCATTTGTCTGATCCTCATGGATGTCGATCATTTCAAGGCTTTCAATGACAATTTCGGACATCCCGAAGGTGATAAGGTGCTGAAAAGCATCGCCCTGGTTTTGTTGCAAGTCTGTGAGCTGCACAAAGTCAGGGGCAGACCCATGCGTATTGGTGGAGAAGAGTTTGCGTTATTGTTTACCGGAGAACTACCCCAGGCGTTGCAAATAGCCGAGGAGTTACGTAAAGCAATTCGGGGCGTACAGAGCCAGGGGGCAGTCAGCGCCAGCTTTGGCGTGGCAATGGTGTATCCGGGAAAGGAAAATTCGCCAAAAGCGTTATTTCAGAGTGCCGATGAGGCGCTGTACCAGGCAAAACATGCAGGTAGGGATTGCGTTGTCTGTACCCAGGCAGAAACTGCCAGAAAACATAGCTAAACCGAATAAAATCGGTCATAATCCAACCCTCATACGGAAGATCAATCCGATATATATGCTCAAGCTCAACCCTTGAGCGTAAAAGTTTATGGCGATCGTATCGGTCCCCTCGCAACACTTAGCTGTGAACCCGGTCAGGCCCGGAAGGGAGCAGCCGCAGCAGTGACAGTGTGTGCCGGGGTGTGGCTGGTACGGTTGCCACCATTTTTAGAACTAGTGTGACCCGGTACACGGGGCTCTTGGCAAACCTTCTATGTCTTATCAGGTATTAGCACGTAAATGGCGTCCCAAAACCTTTGAAGAAATGGTAGGGCAAGAGCACGTTGTGCAGGCATTGAGCAATGCACTGGACAACGACCGTTTGCATCATGCCTACTTGTTTACCGGCACTCGCGGTGTCGGGAAAACCACCCTGGCGAGAATTCTGGCGAAATCCCTGAATTGTGAAAAAGGCGTCAGCTCAAGCCCCTGTGGGGAATGCAGTATCTGTGTCGAGGTCGATGAAGGCCGTTTTGCTGATTTGCTGGAAGTGGATGCGGCTTCCCGCACCAAAGTCGATCAAACTCTGGAGTTGCTGGAAAACGTCCCTTTTGCGCCTATTCGTGGTCGCTACAAGGTATATCTCATCGATGAGGTACACATGTTCTCCAATTCCAGTTTCAATGCATTGCTGAAAACCCTGGAAGAACCGCCCCCCCACGTCAAGTTTCTGCTCGCAACCACTGATCCCCAAAAGGTTCCGGTAACTGTGTTGTCACGCTGCCTGCAAATGAATCTGAAGCGATTGCCCATTGAACAGATCCGGGGACAATTCGAGCATGTGTTGCAAGCAGAAGGTGTTGAAGCTGATCCCTCGGCACTGGATTTGCTGGCGAGAGTGGCTGATGGCAGCATGCGTGATGGACTGAGTATTCTGGATCAGGCGATAGCCTTTGGTGCAGGGCAGGTCAGAGAAGCAGAAGTGAAGGCCATGCTCGGTGTGGTCGCACAGGATCAGTTGCCCCAATTGTTGAAGGCCGTGATCGAGAATGATGCAGATGGCGTACTGGAGCAAATTGCACTTGCCTCACAGCAAGCACCGGATTTTTCGGCCTTGCTGAAGGATTTATTGTTGCTGTTGCATCGCATTGCCCTGTATCAGGTGTCGCCAGCCATTGCCGACCCCAGCTGGGGCGATACCCGTGAATTGCAGCAAATGGCTGATTTGTTGGCAGCAGAAGACGTGCAACTGTTTTATGAAATCGCCTTGCGAGGACAGCGGGATTTGCCTCTGGCTCCTGACCCGCGCAGTGGTTTTGAAATGATTTTATTGCGTATGCTGGCATTTCGCCCCCTGGATGTTTCTTCTACAGCAGCATCCTCTCCAGCACCGCGAAAACCTCTTCCGCCATCGGTTTCCAAAACAAAAACAGCCGAGAAATCTACGCCGCCGGTTGTTGACAAAGAGACGGCGTCGCCTGAACACAGCATGGAAGAAGCGCCCGTACAGGAAACCGTGCAGGCGGGGATTGAGCTTACTGATTGGCACCGTTTGTTGCCTATGTTGGGATTGGGTGGAATATCTTCACAACTGGCTGCGCACTGCATGGTTAAATCCTGGCAGAACAAACAGTTGGTTTTGACCTTGAATCCAGAGGGAGGGGCGTTGGCAGGCTCCATGCCCCAGAAAAAGCTGCATGATGCCCTGGAAAAATACCTGGGGTATTCCATCCAGATGAGTATTGAAGTGGCGGAAGTTCTGGAAGAAACCCCCGCACAGGCGGCAGTACGTCAGCGTCGGGAAAAACAAGCGGCAGCGGTAGATGCGATTCAAAATGACCCGATAGTACAAGCATTGGAAGAAAGCTTCGATGCAGAGTTGCTGGTGGACAGCGTGAGTTTTAACCCTGGCAAGCCAGATTGAACTGCTCCTATTAACAGGGTGTTTTTCAACAGCCTGTTAAGGGTAGTTTCTACAGATTTAATACAGTTATAT
>CAYXOS010000005.1:6329-33920 GCA_964467115.1 uncultured Sedimenticola sp. | reverse complement strand
CGTAGTGTTTGTTTCTTGGTGCCGCGCCATTTTGGATCTGGATCAGGCTGCCGTTGGGGTCGTATTGGTGGGTTTCTGCTCCGGCTTTGAGCAGTCTGTCGTCCGGGGCGTATTCCCAGGGGGTGGTGCCGGTTTTTTGGTCGCTGAGGCGGTTGCCGACGGGATCGTAGCTGTATTGGTCCTGGATGTTGCCGGGGTAGTCGGCTTGGGTGAGCTGGTCAGCATCGTCGCACTGGTAGTTACCGTGTTCGGTACTGATGCTGGCGATGTTGCCAATGCCGCTGTATTGGTAATCTCTTTGAATGAGAAGGTTGTTGTTCTGCGCCTGGGTCTTGCTTGTCAGTCAGCCCCGGTTTTCTCGACTATGCCAGACGCGAACGATGATAATGGTTTGTTGTTTGCTGCGATAGCGAACGGTGTACCCACCTTTTCCAAACGGTACATATAAATCTCTAAACTCTTCGCAGTTTTCATCCGGGCTGGGCATTCCGGCTTCTGGATTTTTGGTGAGTAATTTGACGGCTTTGAGTATTCGCTCACCGGCTTTTTTTGCGGCTCTGGGATTTTCTTTTTTTATAAACTCTCGCAGTCTGGCGACATCTTTTGCAGCTTCGAGTAACCATTCTATTTTGTGGTCGGACACGGCTTCTCCTTGTCGTCTCCCCAAGATTCCAACCAGCTAGCCATCTCTCTATGTGCGATGGTTTCACCCGTTTGCTCATAGGCTTCCCAACGTTCCAGGGTCTCCTGTCGTCGCTGTTCCTGGCTTTCCAAGCGGTTGATGTAATCGCGCAGAGCTTCCTTGGTGAGATAACTTTTTGATCGTTTGGTTTTTTTTGCTAATAGCGTCAGTCGCTGTTCCAGCTCAGGATCTAATCGGACTCCTAACATGGCGCACCTCATTTGTTTAACATTGTTAAACAATAGCATTTTTGCGACTGTTTAACACAGTTTTTCTGGCTTTTCTGCCGCGGATTCCGCTTTGCAGGATACGTCCGGTTTTTTCTGTGTCATCGATTGTCTGGGTTGGACAGGCCGGACATATTGATTCCGCCCATTTGCTCGGCATTTGTCAATAAAGTTGTCCGATTGATTCACACTACCATTGCTAGTTTTTGCTCTTCAGCTCGTACCTCTTTTGGTCGTATTCGCCGATCAGCCATTCGTTGCTGTCGAGGTAATAGGTGATGGCGCTGGGATTGCTGATTTTTTTGGTCACTAAGGCGGTTGCCTATGGAGTCATCAACTGGTACTGGCAGTCCCTGTTATGCCATCCACATTGCGTTGTAGCCAAAACTCCAGCAACGCCAACTGCCAAAGTTTGCTCCCCTGTATGCGGGTATGGTGCATTTCCGGGGCATTAAGCAGCATGTCCACGTATTTGCGTTCATACAGCCCGCGCTCACGACAGGCACGGGAATCGAGGATGTCGCGCATAAACGCCAGGAACTCTCCACGAACATATTTCAGGGCAGGCATGGGGAAGTAAGCTTTGGGGCGATCGATAACCGTATCCGGCACAATTCCCCTGGCAACCCGCTTCAGCAAATGCTTGCCATCAGTTTGAAATTTGATGCTTGGTGGACATTTTGCCGCCAACTCAACCAACTCATGATCGAGGAAGGGCACTCTTGCTTCCAACCCCCAGGCCATAGTCATGTTATCGACACGCTTCACTGGATCATCAACAATGAGGGTGGTGGCATCCAGCCGCAATACCGCATCAATGCATTCATCCGCGCCCTGTTCTTGTAAACGCTGACGAATATAGTCTCCGGTGTAGTCTTCGCCCCTGAAAGAAGATTGCACCAGTCTCAGGTACTCGTCATGATCGCGGTCGAAATAATATTTACGCAGTCGATCTGCACAATCACCTTGCTGATCTTCCATGATGCGCTGATACCAGAAATAGCCACCAAACACTTCATCAGCCCCCTGCCCCGACTGCACGACTTTGATGTCTTTGGAAACCTGTTCTGACAGCAGGTAAAAAGCAACGGCATCCTGACCAAACATGGGTTCTGACATGGCATCTACTGCTTCCGGCAGGCGCTTAAGAACATCTTCGTTGGGAACCAGGAGTTTGTGGTGTATGGGGTTATAGCGAGCAACAACTTGATCTGAAAACTCAAACTCATTGCCGATTTCTTCGGGCTGATCTTCAAAACCAATGCTGAAGGTGTGCAGGTTCTCCTTGCCCATTTCCGCCAATAATGCGACCAACAGGCTGGAATCCAGCCCTCCCGAAAGCAAAACCCCCACGGGTACATCAGCCACATCATTGCGTTTTCGCACCGCAGCACGCAAACTGGCATGAATCGCTTCCACCCATTCAGGTTCGGACAAGGCTTGTTGCGAACGCGTCGCATCCAGTTGCCAATAACATCCTGTCGATTCCTTTCCCTTCTGATCGATACGCATCCAGGTGGCGGGTTGGAGCTTGCGCACGCCATTCAGGATGGTGCGGGGCGCAGGCACGACCCCGTGCAGGGTCAATTGAAAATGCAATGCTGCTGGATCAAGGGATTTATCGACACCTCCCCCTACCAGCAATGCCGGTAAACCGGATGCGAAACGCAGTCGCTGCTGATCCTTGCTCCAATATAATGGCTTGATACCAAAACGATCTCTTGCCATGAACATGCTTTTGTCTCGCATATCCCAGATGGCAATAGCAAACATACCCTGTAGATGGGTAAGGCAGTCCTGCCCCCATTCCCGATATGCCTTGAGAATGACTTCTGAATCACCCTCGGAAAAAAAGTGGTAGCCCCGCTGCTGCAACTCCTTGCGTAATTCCCGATAGTTGTAGATGGTGCCATTGAATACCAGGGACAAGCCCAACTCCTGATCGACCAGGGGTTGATTGGATTTTTCTGAAAGATCGATAATGGACAAGCGCCTGTGGCCGAATGCCAAAGAGCCGTCACTGTAACTACCACCATGATCGGGACCACGAGGGCGCAGACGTTCCGTCATGCGCGCCACAGCTGACAAGTCAGCCATGTTCCCGTCAAACCTCAGTTCACCACAGATTCCACACATTGTTTCAAGCCCCTGCTGCTATTGTGAGTGATTTTCGAGGCATGGGCTTCCCCCAACCACCTCCTCCCGGCGTTTCAATACGCAACACATCTCCAGCCCTCACATGGCAATGACATTTTGCAGGCAGTATTTTCCCATTGAGCAGATTGCGTCCCCTGCAACCTGCTTCACCTTGCGCCAACCCCCAGGGAGGCAACAAGCGCCGTTCCGTAAGCAACGAAACTTCTGCTGCGGCCAAAAATTCAAACTCACGAATCAAACCATCACCCCCATTGGATTTGCCTTCACCGCCAGAATTTCGACGAATAGCGTACTCACGCACCCGCACCGGGTATTGTTGCTCCAACACTTCTATCGGCGTATTCAGGGTATTGGTCATGTGTGTTTGCACGGCACTCAAACCACCGCCTTGTTTTCCTGCCCCCATACCGCCGCCCATGGTTTCATAGTAATCCCAGCGATTTCCGGCTTCAGCGCTGCCCATGGCAAGGTTATTCATACTACCATGGCTGGCAGCGACCATTTGATCAGGAATCGCCTGTGCCAATGCACCAATAACGACATCAACGATCCGTGTACTGGTCTCCACATTACCTGCTGCCACAGCTGCGGGGTAACAAGCATTCAACAGACATTTTTCTGGTGCTTTGATTTCGATATTGCTGAACACCCCGGCACAAGCCGGAGTATGCGCTGGCATGAGACAACGAAAAACATAATAGACAGCTGCAGCCGCCACTGATAGTGGGCAATTCACATTCCCCGCTACCTGGGGAGAGGTGCCGCTGAAATCCACCATCACCCGTCCTTGATCAATACTAATCTGTACCTGTATGGGAATTTTCGTCTGCCCTTGCCCATCATCATCCAGATAGTCGACAAAGGTATAACAACCCTCTGGCAAGGTATCCAGTGTGGCTAGGGCGAGGCGTGCTCCATAGTCATTCAGCGCCTTTAAACTGGCCTGAAACCCCTCATTTCCTTGAACATCCATGAGTTGTTGCAAGCGTTGTTTGCCGCTGAGATTCGCACTCAACTGGGCAGAAAGATCCCCCTCAGCCATCTGTGGGCTTCTTGTTGCATCCAGAATACGTTGCCACACAGCAATGGCTTTTTCTCCTGCTGAATACAGATGTGTCGGCGGCAATACGATTCCTTCCTCTTCCAAACGGGAGGAGACGGGCATGGAACCTGGACAGTCTGCACCAATATCGGCATGGTGGGCACGATTCACAACAAAGCCACTGAGTTTATTGGCACAAAAAACAGGCGCAATCAGCGTGACATCAGGCAAGTGCGTTCCCCCCAGAAAAGGGTCGTTGAGAATCACCTGATCACCCTCCTCCCAATCCAGACGGCTGACAATATCGCGCATGGCAAAAGCCATACTACCCAGATGAACCGGAATATGCGCCGCCTGGGCACACAATTCTCCCTGAGCATCGAAAATGGCGCAGGAGTAATCCAGCCGATCACGAATATTGGGAGAAAATGCCGTATTGCGCAACACTGCCCCCATTTCATCGCAAATAGCTTCAAGACGATTGGCAAACAGGCTTAAAGCGATGGCATCAATTGGCTTTTTGACATTATTTTTACTTTTCATGGGCGACATTATTGCATTTTGTTTCGATTCCGAATAACCTTACACGCCTAATAACCAAGTAATTCACTAAAGAATACATTTTTAGGAGAACATTCATGAGCCACACACTACCTGATCTGCCTTATGCAAAAGACGCACTGGAGCCAAACATCTCTGCTGAAACCCTGGAGTTTCATCACGACAAGCACCATGCGACTTATGTTACCAATCTGAACAACCTGGTTCCTGGCACCGAATTCGAAAATGCCAGCCTGGAAGAAATCGTCATGAAGTCCGAAGGCGGCATCTTCAACAATGGCGCTCAGGTATGGAATCATACCTTTTACTTCAATTGCATGGCACCCAATGCAGGCGGCGCACCTGCTGGCGCTCTGGCTGATGCCATCAACGCATCTTTTGGTTCTTTCGACGAGTTCAAGGAAAAATTTGCCACTTCTGCCGCCACCAACTTTGGCTGTGGCTGGACCTGGCTGGTAAAGAACAGCGATGGCTCTCTGGAAATCGTCAACACCTCTGGTGCTGGCAACCCCATGCGTGATGGCAAGACCCCACTGCTGACCATCGACGTTTGGGAGCACGCCTACTATATCGATAAGCGTAACGTACGCCCACAGTACATTGCCGATTTCTGGAATATCTGTAACTGGGATTTTGTTGCCAGCAATTTCGGCTAAGCTTTATTCCAAATCTAAACGAGAAAAACCCCGGCAGAAACGTCGGGGTTTTTCTTGTCCAGAATTCTCCCTGACATAAAAATATTCATGCCATCTGATTTTACACCTAAGCCCGGCATCTCCCGTTCTCAGCGTCTGTGTACAGAGGGGTTGATACGCCTCCAAAATCAGCTGCAACGCCAGGCGGGTATCAGTGATGCGGTGTTGTATCAATGGATCAAACGCTATGGAAAAGAAGCTGAAAAGCTCATTCTTGATAGTGGTCGACAGCTCCCTTCAATTGATCTGGATTAATGCAGGACACAAGCAGACAGCGCTAGGCTAGGGGCTTGATTCCCCTTAACTCTGCTGCTCATGTTCACTGGAAAATCTTTCCTTTTTCTTGCTCTGCTACTGATAGTGCATCCCACACTGGCACTACCGCCGCTACAGTTGTATGTAGAACTCACCCCTGAAGGCGGTGTATTGAAACCACCCCCGGGAGAATATTCCGGTCCCGTGGTAATCAAAAAAACCATCACCCTGGATGGCAGAGGAAAAGTCATTGTCGATGGCGGCAACAGCGGTAGCATCATCACCATTGAAGCAGACAATACTGTGGTCAAGGGCTTGCATTTGCGTAACTCCGGCGAGTCCCACGACGGTGTTGATGCGGGGATATTGATAAAAGCCAACGATACAAGAGTCGAAAACAATGTCATAGAACACAGTCTGTTCGGCATTCACCTGAGCAACGCCCACCGTAACCAGATCATTGGCAATACCATCAGCTCCATCGGCGACGATGTTACATTGCGTGGGGATGGCCTGCGTTTGTGGTACAGCCACGAAAATCTGATTCAAGGCAATAACATCAAATATTCCAGAGACATGATATTTTCCAATGCCAGGAAAAACCGAATTATCGGCAATTCTATCGCCCACAGCCGAATCAGCATGGAATTGGTATTTTCACCGGACAACGTGATTCAGGAAAACACCTTTCAAGACAACTACAATGGTGTCACCGTTATTTACTCCGATGGACTAAACATCTCAGACAACCATATGCTGGACATGCGAAAACTCACCGGCTTTGGGATATCGGTGAAAGAAAGTTATCAGATTCTGATCGACTCCAATGAGATTGCCCACTGTGCCATTGGGCTGCTTGCCACCTCGCCTCTGGAAGACGAAAATATTCTCACTATTACCAATAACCTGTTTACTTTCAATGATGTTGCCACCTATTTCTATGGTGAGAACGGGGGACATGAAATCCACAGCAATTTATTTATCGATAACTTTGTGGATGTCATGGGCAGCACCACGGGCACGGCAAGGCTGAACAAATGGGATGGCAATTACTGGGACAATTACACTGGCTTTGATCTGAACCACGATGGCATTGGCGATCAACCCCACCGCGTTTATCTTTATGCCGACAGAATCTGGATGGAGCGCAGTATGGCGAGATTTTATCGCGGCTCCCCTGCCCTGACATTGATCGATTTTGTCGAAAGGCTCATCCCTTCTTCTGAACCGGATCTGATGTTTGCCGATCCCCTGCCATTGATGTCCCCTCCAAATGCAGCAATCGAATAGCTGTCAGATTAAAATTCACCTTGAAAAGCCCCCATTTTTTCGGTAGTGTCCGTCCTTTGCTTTTAAACCACCTTGTTTGAAAAGTCCAGGTAGCCACCGTTTCGGGGCTGCCTTTTGTTTTTTTAGGTTTTGCGGAACTACCGCCATGAAAAATGCATTGATGAATACTTACAAACGTCTCCCAGTTACCTTTGTCAAAGGCGAAGGTGTCTATCTGTACGATGACCAGGGAAAAACCTACCTTGACGCCTTGTCCGGCATTGCGGTCTGCGGCCTGGGTCATGCCCACCCAGCCGTCACACAAGCCTTGTGTGAACAAGCAGCAACATTGGTACATACGTCCAATTTGTATGGCATCCAGAATCAACAATTGCTGGGTGAGCGACTGGCTGAGCTGGCAGGCATGGAGCGCGTATTTTTCGCCAATTCTGGCGCAGAAGCCAACGAAGCAGCGATAAAACTGGCGCGTCTGCATGGGCACAAACAAGGTATTGAAAACCCCGTCACTATCGTCATGGAAGAAAGTTTTCACGGGCGCACCATGGCAACCTTGAGTGCCACGGGCAACCGCAAGGTGCAGGCCGGGTTTGAACCCCTGGTACAGGGATTTGCCCGGGTTCCTTATGGGGATCTGGAAGCCCTGGAAACTGCTGCTGCCACCATGAAAAACATTGTTGCTGTATTGGTGGAGCCCGTGCAAGGCGAAGGGGGAATCAATATTCCTGCACCAGATTACCTGCCTGGCATTCGCAAGCTGTGTGACGACAATAACTGGTTAATGATGTTGGATGAGATCCAAACCGGCATGGGCAGAACAGGCAAACCTTTTGCTTTCCAACATGCTGATATAACACCCGATGTTATGACCCTGGCAAAGGCTCTGGGAAATGGCGTACCCATCGGTGCCTGCCTTACCAATGGCCAGGCTTCTGATTTGTTTGCCCCGGGAAACCATGGCTCCACCTTTGGCGGCAACCCCCTTACCTGTGCAGCGGGTCTGGCGGTTATAGAACAGCTGATCGACAGCAAACTCTGGGAACAAGCAGCAACTTCAGGAAAACAACTGGCTGACAGCCTTGCCGAAAAGCTGGAAGGTGCCACTGGGGTGGTCGAAATCCGTTCCCTGGGCCTGATGCTTGGCGTACAACTGGATCGTCCCTGTGCAGCCCTGGTAGGTACAGCTCTGGAAAACGGATTGCTGATCAACGTGACTGCCGATTCTGTGGTGCGTCTGCTGCCGCCCCTGGTCTGCACCCAAGAACAAATAGCAGCAATTGCTGACGGCGTTGCCACCTTGATTCTCGACTTTTTGGAGGATGACAAATGAGCAGACATTTTCTCAGCTTACTCGATCTTTCAGGGGACGAATTTCGGGCTATCATCAAACGTGCCAGTGAACTGAAAAAATTGCAACACGATGGCGAAATCGTGGAAACACTCAAGCACAAAGTCTTGGGAATGATTTTTGAAAAATCATCCACCCGCACCCGCGTGTCCTTCGAGGCAGGAATGACTCAACTGGGAGGCGCTGCCATGTTTTTGTCACCAAATGACACCCAGCTGGGGCGTGGTGAACCCATCGAAGATACAGCCCGGGTTCTCTCCCGTATGGTGGACTGTGTAATGATCCGCACTTTCGAGCACGAAAAGGTGCAACGATTTGCCGAATATTCTAAAGTTCCTGTCATCAATGGCTTGACCGACCTGGTACATCCCTGTCAATTGCTGGCAGACATGCAGACCTATTTCGAGCATCGGGGCGATATCACCGGAAAAACAGTTGCCTGGATTGGCGATGGCAACAATATGTGTCATTCCTACATCAATGCTGCCCGCTTGCTTGGGTTCAAACTGAATATTGCCTGTCCAGAGGGTTATGATCCTGACCAAGAAATTCTGGAAGCAGCCACAGAACATTGTACGGTTATTCGCAATCCGGTCGATGCGGTAGAAAATACTGATCTGGTGGTTACTGATGTTTGGGCCAGCATGGGGCAGGAAGCCGAGCAAAAGCTGCGGGAAGAAGCCTTTGCTGATTACCAGGTAACATCTGACTTGATGAAAAATGCCAATGCGGATGCCTTGTTCATGCACTGTCTGCCTGCCCATCGCGGCGAAGAAGTCGCAGCGAATGTCATCGATAGCGAAGATTCCGTTGTCTGGGAAGAAGCCGAAAACAGACTGCATGCACAAAAAGCATTACTGGAATTTCTACTGACCTGAGGTCGTACTATTGAGTACAATATACCTCAATACCTATTGGACTGCTTATTGCCATGGACTTCTCCCGCCCCGTTTTTCTGTTGATGATCATACTGCTCCTGGGCAGTTTTTCAGCTTATGCTGAAACCCGCTATGTAACCGATCAGGCGAAAATTACCATGCGTAGTGGTGAAAGCGCCAAGCACCGTATTATCCGCATGCTACCATCGGGAACTGCGGTCAATGTGCTTTCTACCAACAGTGCCAGTGGTTACAGCAAAATTCGTCTTGCAGACGGAAAAAGCGGTTATGTTCTAAGCCGCCAATTGCTGAATCAACCTGTTGCCCGAGACCGCATCGTCAAACTGGAACAACGTATCAAGGAACTTGAATCCACCCCTGGCGAGTTGAGCAGCAAACTGGCAAAACTGTCCAAGGCACATGATGAGTTACAACGAGCTCACACGGCACTGCAATCAGAGAAAAAATCCATTCAGGCTGAACTGGATGAGCTGAAACGCATTTCTGCCAATGCGGTGCAAATCGCTCAGGAACGGAAAAGCCTGCGCAAGCAAGTGGCTACCATGAGCCGTGATCTGGCCAATCAAGAGCAGGAGGTTCGAGAGTTGAAAAACAGCTCCACTCAAAGTTGGTTCCTGATCGGTAGTGGTGTTCTTCTGGGAGGCATCTTGCTAGGGCTGGTGTTACCCCATCTGCGAGTAAAAAAGCGACGTGATTCCTGGGGTTCGCTGTAGTGTAGCGACCATCCCTACGGAAACGCCAATCGATTCATCTGACGTATACCCAACAAAAAAACGGGGTTGGAAAATCACGGCCAACCCCGTTTCATCACTGAAGATTTTGAGCAACTCTAGTAAGTATCTCTCGGCAAAGCCGGGGCTTTAGCATTGCTCGCGGCCATGGGCCGCTCCTACGGAAGAATCCGTCACAATGCCAAACCGCTGTGCAGGAGCGGCCCATGGTCGCGACCGAAGGCGGTAAAGTGAGAGAATAAGCTTACATTGACCCTACTTATTCCGTCAGGTGCCTTTATTGTTATTAACCTTCTACAGCTGCCTTCACTCGCTGCAACTTCTCACGCACCTGATTCGCCAGGGCTGCCACTTCCTCTCCTTCGACCAGGGTCAATACCGCTGCAGGATCCATGAAGGAAACAACAATACTGCCGTCTTCATCTTCACGCACCACAACATTGCAGGGTAACAACAAGCCAATATCCGGCTCAGCCTGTAATGCCTGGTTCGCCAAAGGCGGATTGCAAGCGCCCAGTATCCGATAGGGACGATAATCCACATCCAATTTGGCCTTGAGGGTACTTTTGATATCTATTTCTGTTAAGACCCCAAAACCTTCTTCTTTAAGTGCCGCGATTGTCTTTTGTTCAACTTCGGCAAAATCACCTTGCACTCGTGTAGAAAAATAATACATAGGAATACCTCTATGGTTTTTGGGAGCGCTGATCGATCTGGCTCCAGGTTGTATATTGTTTGTCAGGCCAATGAGACTGTACCCAGGCCAAAATGTCATTGATTTGCTGTTCAGTCAGCTTTTCCTTGAAAGAGGGCATGCTTCCCCCCATGGGGATCCCACCATTTTTCACAATTCGCTTCAGCATCGCCAATGGATGATGCCACGCATGTGCAGAACCATTCAACGGCGGTGGGGGCAACTTTCCTTCAGCATTGGTTTTTTTCCAATCAGGGCTACCTGAGGCATCTGCTTTGTGGCATTCAGCACAATATTGCTGGTACAAAGGCTCACCTCTGGCAACTTGTTCAGCCGAATACCAGCGTACTACAGGGGTAGCAACCAGTGATGGCTTCTCTTCAGTTTTTACTGCTGTCACCTTGTTGTCTGATTGGTTCTGCTCGGAGCAGGATACTATGGTCAGTAACGACACTATACCGATAATGCTAATAAATATTTTCATATTCACAATAATTTCCTTTCAAATTCCACTCAACAAGCCTGATCATGACAACGCTTCTTGGAACGGATGTGGTAGATAGCTGAAACAGGCACGATAGCGATCAAGCCATCACCCTCCAAGCCCGTATGTGCCATATCCATGATTTTTTCCGCGATGCTTTCTGCCATGGATTCCTTGATAAATATCTCAATACGAACATGACTTACCATCCAGTCATTGCGATAGAAATCAGCATAGTCTCCATAACCTTTGACGTGGCCAATACTCATACCGGGTACGCCTTCATGATGTAATAAATCTTCTATATCAGACACGACATCAGGTCTGACAATGGCTGTTATCTTCGAAAAGCTCATTTCAAGCCTCCTGGTTTTTTTTGGTATTGGATTTAGGCACACTACGCTGTTTCCACAGAAGGAACACAGCAGGCAAGACCACCAGCGTCAAAATAGTTGCGCTTACCATGCCGCCAATCATCGGTGCTGCAATACGGCGCATGACTTCAGAACCTGTGCCACTTCCCAACATGATTGGCAACAAGCCTGCGATGATCGCCGCGACTGTCATCATGATGGGACGTACGCGTAGCAACGCACCTTCAACAACGGCATCCCTGACATCCTCGCGGGTAATAGTTCGTTGATCATGGGCGGCATCTGACTCGATACGACGCAATGCCTGATTCAAATACACCAGCATCACCACACCTATTTCCACAGATACACCCGACAAGGCGATGAAGCCTACGCCCACTGCCACTGACATGTTGTAGTCGAGCAAATACAGTAACCAAATCCCCCCAGCCAACGCCAGAGGCAAGGTGCCAAGAATAATCAGCACTTCGGTAAAATTGCGGAAATTCAAGTACAACAGCAATACGATAATCACCAGGGTAACTGGCACAACTGTACTCAGCTTCTCTTTGGCTCTGACCATGTATTCATACTGACCCGACCAGGATATGGAGTATCCTGGTGGCAACTTGACCTGTTCTGAAACCGCACGCTGTGCATCCACCACATAGGAGCCGAGATCGCGACCCTGTATATCGATATAAGTCCAGCCGTTGAGTCGGGAATTCTCAGTCTTGATCATTCCAGGACCAGATTCAATTTGCACATTGGCAACTTCTGCCAGAGGGATGTGGGCTCCTGCCGGGGTGACAATGGGTAAATCACGAATCTTCTCCAGAGAATTACGTACTTCTCTTGGATAACGAAGATTCACAGGATATCGTTCCAAGCCTTCAACTGACTCTGTCACACGCATACCACCCAAGGCGGTTTTGACCACCTCTTGAACGTCGGCGATATTCAACCCAAAGCGTGCCGCATTCTCACGATTGATATCCACCGTGACATAACGCCCGCCTGCAACACGCTCTGAATAAACCGACACGGTTCCAGGGACTTGTTGAATAATATCTTCCAGTTGTTTGCCAACTTGCTGAATCACCTCCAGATCCGGGCCAGCAACTTTTACCCCTACGGGTGTTTTGATTCCTGTTGCCAACATATCAATACGGTTCTTGATTGGCATCACCCAGGCATTGGTCAGCCCCGGGAATTTAACCAACCCATCCAACTCCTTCTTCAGTTTCTCCATGGTCATACCTTCTCTCCATTCTTCTCTGGGCTTGAGTTGAATGGTGGTTTCAACCATGGTCAGAGGAGCCGGATCAGTGGCTGAATCTGCCCGTCCAATCTTACCGAATACACGTTTTACCTCAGGAACAGTTTTGATCAGTTTATTCGTCTGTTGTAGCAACTGTTGCGCCTTGCCAATGGATACGGCAGGAAAAGCACTGGGCATGTAAAGCAAATCTCCTTCATCAAGATCTGGCATAAATTCACTGCCTATCTTTTCCAGAGGCATAAATCCGACAACAATCAATACCAATGTAAGCATCACCAATATCTTTGGGATTCTCAGCACCAGATTGATCACTGGACGATAAATGGCGATCAGTAAACGATTGACCGGATTTTTCTCTTCCGGTGTTATGTGACCACGAATAAAGTAGCCCATAAGTACCGGAACCAGAGTTATGGACAAACCTGCGGCTGCAGCCATGGCAAATGTTTTGGTGTAAGCAAGCGGCGCAAACAAACGTCCCTCTTGTGCTTCCAGAGTAAACACGGGCAGAAAGCTCAGCGTAATAATCAGCAAAGAGAAAAACAATGGTGGACCAACTTCTGTTGCCGCCTGGGACATGATCGTCCAACGGTTTTCATCGGTCAGCGGCGTTTTCTCTATATGCTTATGCACATTTTCAATCATCACAATGGCCGCATCGACCATTGCACCAATAGCAATGGCAATCCCTCCCAGTGACATGATGTTGGCATTGATTCCCATCCGTTCCATTATGATGAAAGCCACCAGGATACCCACAGGCAGAGACAATATTACAACCAGTGCCGAACGTAGATGGAACAGGAAAACAGCACAAACCAGGGCGACAACCAAAAATTCTTCCAGCAGTTTGCCATTGAGTGTTTCTACTGCACGATGGATCAGACCCGAGCGATCATAAGTGGGAACAATCTCCACGCCATCCGGTAAGCCCCTGGACAGTTCTTCCAGCTTTTTCTTGGTATCAGCAATAACCGTGAGGGCATTCTCCCCAAAACGCATGACGATGACACCACCAACAACTTCACCCTCACCATCGAGTTCGGCAATACCACGCCGCATCTGAGGACCCAAGCGGATTTGTGCAACATCTTTCAGCGTAATAGGCACTCCCATATTGCTGAGCCCCAAGGGAATTTCTTTCAAGTCATCGATGCTATCAATGTATCCCGTAGCGCGAATCATGTATTCAGCTTCACCCATTTCGATGACTGAACCACCTGATTCCTGATTTCCCCTTTGGATGGCTTTGCGAATTTGTGACAGATTCAAGCCATAAGCACGTAAGCTATCTGGGTCAACCACTACCTGATATTGTTTGACCATGCCACCGATGGTAGCTACTTCCGACACACCTGGAACGGTCTGCAATTCAAACTTCAGATACCAATCCTGAAGGCTTCGCAGTTGTGCCAGATCATGATTGTTTTTTCTGTCTACCAAGGCATATTCAAATACCCAACCCACCCCGGTAGCATCTGGCCCCAGTTCCGGTTTGGCTTCCGGTGGAAGCTTACTCGATGCCTGACTTAGATATTCCAATACCCTGGATCTTGCCCAATATGGATCAGTGCCATCTTCAAATATCACGTAGATGTAGGAATCCCCAAAAAAAGAATACCCTCGAACATTGATCGCTTTAGGTACGGATAACATGGCGGTGGTCAGGGGATAAGTGACCTGATCCTCCACTACTTGAGGCGCCTGTCCAGGGAAACTGGTTTTGATGATAACCTGTACATCCGACAGATCCGGGATTGCATCCAAAGGCGTATTTTTTACCGCATACAATCCCCATCCGGTAATGATAACCGTCAGCAGTAGAACCATGAAGCGATTGCGCAACGACCATTCTATTATCGCTGGAATCATGGCTGTTTCTCCATGCTAGAAGGACGAATAGCGACAATGACGTAGGCATTCCCACGCTTTTCCAGATCAAACTCGATACTGTCACCTGTGGAAATCCCTTGAGTATCCGTATCGAGAGGAAACATCATTTCCATCTCCATCCAACCCAGTGCGGGAATAGGACCATGGTGTAACTCGATCTCTTTATTTTCAGCATCGATGGACAACACCCTTCCCTGCCCACTGGCAACAGGCATTTTGTCCATATCCATGTCCTTGTCAGGGGTAGAAGACGCTTCTTTGTCCTCTGACATTCGAGTGAAGCTGGCTTTCAAGCTGGCTTCAGAGTCCAACAGGAACTGTCCTGAAGTCACCACTTTCTCATGTTCTTTCAAACCGTCTATAATTTCGATACGATCACCACTTTCAATGCCTACACGGACTTCTTTGGCATCAAACTTACCTTCACCGACTTGTACGATGACCCGATCCTGATCCCCGGTTCGAATAAGGGCTTCCAGAGGAATGGACAGAATATTTTCTCTAGGACTGGCAAAGAGTTTTACTTTCGCGTACATATTGGGCTTGAGCAACTCACCAGGGTTGTCAAAACGTAGCCTGGCCATGAGCGTACGTGTTTTTTTATCCAGACTGGGGTAGATATATTCAACTGATCCAGTCCATACCTTGCCTGGAAGAAACGGCAAACTGACTTCGGCAGAATCCCCGGTACTTATCCAGTTGGTCTGGCGTTCGAATATCTCTGCAATCAGCCAGACACTGGACAAATCTGCCAGGGTCATGACATTCATATTTGGTTTTACATACATTCCTTCGCGTACAGGCAACTCAGAGACCACACCATCCTGGGGTGCGTAAATTGCAATTGTCTGTCGTACCTTGCGATGTTTTTCTAGCTGGGTAACTTCTCCTCTGCTTATGCCCAAGGCTTGCAGGCGATCACGAGAGGCGCTGATCAGTGACTTGTTCCCACTTTTTAGCGCACGCAGGAATTCTTCCTGTACATTTACCAGTTCTGGTGCATAAAGATTGAATAGGCGCTGCCCTTTGACCACCTGTTCGCCAGCAGATTTAACACTAAGTTTTTCTATCCAACCAGATACCCGCAGATGAACATGACTGACCTTCGATTCGTCATAATCAATATAACCCACGGTATTGACCAATCGAGCCAATGTACCCTTGGTCACCATCTCAGTACGAACACCGAGATTTTGTACAACTACAGGAGAAATGGTGACATCACTGCCTTCATCATCAGCACCTGCATATACCGGGATCAGTTCCATTCCCATTGGTGATTTTCCGGGTTCATCCCGGCGATAATTTGGATCCATTGGTGCCACCCAGTACAGAACTTCTTTGTCACCTTGTTCTTCCGCCGAAACAGGGAAATTTCCCCCTGCCAACAGGGCAAGCAATGTTGCTATAACAGTCTTCTTCATTGTTTTTCTCCAGCTGCCAGATACAACAGATCGGCATGAGTTTTAAGTAGGTCGATTCGCAGTTTCAGAGCCTGCAGCCTGATATCCAATTCGGTGATACGTGCCCGCATCAATCCGGTAAATTCAATCGTGCCCGCCTGGTATGCTTGCAACGCAGCATCAGCATTTTCTTTTGCTTCTTTGAGCAGACGTTTGTCGTAGCGTTGAACTCTTTCTACAAGACGTTGCTTGTTTGCCATATCTGTAGCCAGACTTTCGCGCAACTTTCGCCAGCTATTTGCCCGATCCAAGGTCGCGGCATCAGCCCTTTTCTGACTCGCCGACAACCGTTTGTCCTGACGTTTTTCAGTGAAAAGAGGAATGTCCACAGTCAACATTACCGCGCCCATATCAGTGCGGCTGGAGTTGTCTGGATTGTCACCAAAACGCATGCGATATTCAGCACCAACCGTCCATCCTGGTTTGTACTGTTCCTTGGAAATTGCCACCGCAGCCTGATGGGTTTCGATCACTGCTGACTGTATACGTATCTCTGGATGCTGTTGCAGTGATTCCTCAATCTCCTGTCTTGCAGGTGGCGTAGGCAACTGGGGTACAGTTAATTGCAGCTTTCGCCAGGCAGCATCTCCAAGCCACCGGGATAAATGCGCCCTGGACAGTTCTTCCTTGGTTTTTATCTGAGTAATCCGGTCATCCAGGCGAGATAACTCCAGTTCTGCACGCAATACATCTTGCTGTGATGAGCCACCCGACCCATATTGCACTTGGGTGATTTCTGTCAAATTCTCAAACAGTTTGCGACTGGAGCGAATAATGCGGATGGCTTCCATTTGATAATAGGTATCCAGATAAAGCTTTCTCACATTGCGCAGAATCTTTTTTCTTTCCAATTCTGCCCGAACGTTTTCCAACCCTGCTTGTAATTGCGTTTTCTTGGATTTGTAAAGCAAGGTGTCACCACGAGGAAACGCTTGTTGAATGCCCAGGCGTAGCTGGGTGGTGGGTTGCTTTGTTACATCAAAGCTATCCAGAGGCACGTTGTACAAACCAGTACGTAGCTTGGGATCAGGCAATTGACCATCGGCAACAGCATCATCACTCAAGGCTTCAGAGCGAATCAAACTCGCTTGAACCACAGGATCATTTTGTAGCGCAATTTGCTCTGCTTCAGACAAATCGAGCGTAGGGGATTGGTTGGCGACTGCAACAGGCATGCTCCAGACCAACGATAAACAAACAAGGGACATGGCTCGCCTGATGCGAGACTGCCTTAGTACAAATTTCATGTGAAAAACTCCGACTACCGTCCTGTAGCCACAACAGGTATTTCAACCCTATGGGAAACGAACAACAGGACTTATTTGACTGAACCTTCTGAACACATAGCCACAGCTACGCTTCAAAAGCAGTACCTAAATTTTCTCTGGCAACAGAGAAGGAGACGGAATTATGCCCAGGGTGGGCGATAGATAGACAAAACCAGATTGGAGAGAAAAGAGGAATCGACTGAGTCGATGACAATCGCCTGTACACTTCGGTCAAAACCGATGTCGTAGGTTGGAAATGCCAACGCACTCACAGAGGAACAATGCATTCCAGACTGGCAGCTTTGAGATGAACAGCAATCCATCTCGTCGCAACCTTCAAAAGATGCACTACTCATCACTATATCCTGCGCCACAACCGCCATGGAAGCATTTTCTCCATAGCTTGTGGGAACATTTGCAAAGCCAACAGACTGCAATCCCAGCGTAAGCAGGGAAAAGATCAGCAAGCCAACCAGCATTTTTTTCAGATGCAAGTACATAGGGTATTAATGATACTGTTCTCTACCTGAAGATGTCAAGGAAGAGCCTTGTCCATTGTGAAATGAATCTGCATGTACGGTGGCAGAGTCAAGTTGGCGTAACAAGTCGTAACATCAATAGTTTGGCGTGATTTGACACCAACTCCTGGGTTCTACGCAGTTATAGGACTCATCAGCGGGAACACGACCAGCACCGACAAGCCACCCATTGCTGAGCGAGAAAAAGTGGTATGCCCTTGATACAGTTCTACGATTTCTGAGACGATAGACAAGCCAAGCCCCGAACCACTGGCATTTTCATCGGCCTTGACCCCTCTTTTCTGAAGGCAATACATTTGCTCCTGATCGCAACCCGGCCCATCGTCTTCAACACGAATATTTAGTCCATCATCGATCCAGAGCTCGATTCTCACAAGGGATTCCGCCCATTTACACGCGTTATCCAGCAAATTGCCCAGCAACTCAAGCATATCGTTTCTGTCAGCAGCAAAACTCGCATCAGTTTCAACGCTATATTGAATCTTCAGTTTTCGATCACGATATACCTGTTCAAGAACATTCACCAAGTCAGGAATTTCTTGTTTCGCGATAAAATGCTGCCCTGGCGTTCCTCTCCCTGCCAACCTGGCACGTTTCAATTCCCGTTCTACTATCTGTCGAATCTGCTCTGTATGTCGTTGAATTTCTTTTGCCAGTTCCGGTTGCTCTTTTACGGCTTTGTCCTCTGTCAATTGCATCAACAGATTGATGGGATGCTTCAAGCCATGAGCAAGATTACCAACGGCATTTCGGGAACGTTGCAAGCGCTGATTAAGCAGGTGAAGCAGGCGGTTGACCTCTGTTACCAGGGGTTGTATTTCACTTGGCATCTGTCCGGACAATTCACTGGCTTCTCCTTCAGCCAATGCTTCCACCTGTTGTTTCAAGCCTCGCACAGAAGCCAGGGAACGCCTGACTATATACGCCTGGGTTATAATCAATATGACCAGCATGGCAAGTACAGCAAAGGCAAAATGTATATTGAAACGGCGAATCGCTGACTGCAACGGACTGACGTCTTCAGCGACAGAGATAAGTATCGATTGTCCAAAACGCTGGTAGGATTTTGTCCATTGCAACAACATTTGCCCATCTGGACCCGATACAGTCGCAACATGGGTATGGCTGTTCGTGAGCACAGGCATTTCCAGAGAATAGTCCCATAGGGAACGTGAACGTATTAATTTCCCCGCCACTGATACTTGGTAGTAGTGTCCGGAAAACACCTGATTATAGATATTTCCCAGTCGCGGGGTGTTCAGAACAGGCTGTTGCCCAGTTGTCCATTGTAACGACGCAAGAACGGCCTGTGCATCATGCTCCAGCCGTGATACCAGTATATCCTGGGAGGTTTGAGAAATCCCCATTTGCACAAACCATCCAACCCAGGCCATCAGTGCAATAAGACTTACTGCCAAGCCCCAATGCAAACGGCTTTGCAATGATTTCATTTGCTCTTGTCCGGAAAAATATAGCCCTGGGCACGCCTTGTTTCAATAACACCCTGTCCCAACTTGTTGCGCAATCGTTTCACGTAAACTTCGATAACATTGCTGTCCCTATCGGCATCACCTTCATAGACGTGCTCAGTAAGACGACTTTTGGACAGAATCACATCCGGATGGCTCATGAAGTAACGCAACAAACGAAATTCTGTGCCTGTCAATTGATGGTGATGCCCCGCTTGGTCGATTGCAACCTGGGTGTCTTCATTCAGGCTGATTCCTGACAGATGTAGCCCGGACTGTGCCTCCCCATGGCTGCGCCGGATCAGCGCATCGACGCGTGCCAGCAGTTCTGGCATATGAAACGGTTTTCCCACGTAGTCATCAGCCCCAGCCTTCAACCCATCGACTCTTTCATTCCAGGCATCTCTGGCAGTAAGCACCAACACCAGAACTTTATTCTTCCGACGACGCCAGTTCTGCAATACGTCCATCCCTGATCGCTGGGGCAAACCCAGATCAAGAATAACCAAATCATAAGGCTCTTCATCTCCAAGAAACTCTGCATCAACACCATTGTCTGCCAAATCCACCGCGTACCCATTGTGACGCAAAGCAGTCTTTATCTTTTCTGCTAGAGCATGATCATCCTCAACCAGTAACAGTCGCATCAGTCTTCCTTGACCTTCAGTACGCGGCCATTGACGGCATCGATCTCTACATCCCAAACAACATCATGCTCATCCAATATTTCCAGCTCATAAATAAGATTTTGCTGTTCCTGTTCGAGTTCGACTTCGATTACCTTACCTTGAACCTGCTTGCGACCAATTTTCAATATCGTCTCCAAAGGAAGAATCTCTCCCGCCTGACGCAATTGTAAAACCTGGTCATGATCTTCATCTGCCAGCAGTGGTTGCTGCACCAGGGTACAGCATACAATCAGGATCAATCGTCCCATGACCCATACCCGGGAATGCGAACTTCATGCTCATTGAAGGAACCTGTATCTGCTTTCACATGGCAGGCATCACATGCTGAGAATGATTTGACTTTAGGATTACCTTCAACCATGGATTTCTTCAACTCATGATGTTTTCGTATAAAATATCGTGTCTGACTAATCCGTAACGGCGTCTCACTTTCCGATACAGAAGCGAGAATCTTTTGTGGCCGTTTGAAACTGGAAAACTCAGCCGCATTCTTCATCAAATATTCCTCTATCGCCTTTCTGTCTGCAATGTCCAGTTCTGCATTTTCACCAAAATGGTTATCCAGCTTAGTCATAATACGCTGCCATGAGCGGGCAGGCAGCAACCCCGGTTGGTAGGCAAAATGACAGCTACCACATTCTTCCTTATACAGTAGGTTTTGAACGGGCGCTACATCCAATCTGCTCGCGTTGAAGGAAGTGGTTTTTCCATCACCATGATCATCATCATGATCTTCCAATTCACATGCTGTAAGTCCGGTCAACAATATGGAAACCGAGATTGTTGTTACAATTTTTGCAATAGTATTCATTCTGCTTTCTCCTGCTATTGATTTCTGAGGTAAGCCAGGATATTCGCCTGTTCCTGGGCAGAACATTCCCGACCGAAGGTCCATTTACAATTTCTCTTGAACCATTTTTTGATCTTCTTCACCTTGGTGAAGCGGTTTTTGTTCACACTGACGGCCATGGGTCCAATCAGCTTTCCTGTTTTTGCGTGTTTGCCATCCTGTCTTGGATCATGTCCATGACAACTGGTACAACTTCGCTGTACGGTTTTTTTCTTTGGCATATGTTTGCTTTCCCATAGTTTTTTTCCTGCATCAGGGTTTACTTCGCCAACCCCTTGCTGCTGATATTCCCGTTGAAGTTGCTGCAAGGCATTCGCTGCATAGGCTTGGTTGCAGACCAGCACCAATACAAATATCAGGTAGGTAAATTTCATTTCCCCACCTCCACAAAATCATCGCCTTCGACTTTTTTTCTTCCCGTAATCATGCTGCGCACGAGATTCTCATGGTGTTGAAAACTGGCAAGCAATACTCCTGCTACATGCAGTAGCACCAAACCCAGGGTTGCATTGGCAAAGAACTCATGAATTTCCTTGAATACATGGGCGGTATCATCCCCCACTCCTGAAACCATCCCGGCAAAAGGACCGGAGAACTCCATTGCTCCATAGGTCAGCATCCCAAACAATAAAGTCATGATCAGACTCAGCAGGAGAGCAATAACCATCGCCCCTCCTGCCGGATTGTGCCCAACATAGCGTTTGGCACGGAATCCAATGACATCTTTAACATATGCCCACACAACCCTCGGATTTTGTACGAAATCGATAAACCTGGCGTGCTGAGTACCAACTAATCCCCAGAGAATCCGTAACCCGATCAATCCTGCGATCAGATATCCTGCGTACACATGTACTGTCATGAAATCGTCTTCTGTGAGATAGGCAACAGCAAAAGCTGAAACCAGGCTCCAATGGAAGATTCTTACAAATAAATCCCATACTTTTATTTCTCGTGTACTCATGGCTGCTTTCCTCGGTTTGGTATGTTGAGTTAAGGATGCACTATCAAGCTTAAATCAAGCTGAAAATTCATCGCCAATCAGCTAGGCTTGACTACATACATATTTTTCGAATGGAAACACCCGGCATGACCGATAACAGTATCCAGTTGGATCTTCCCTTGATTTCCCCAGAAATTGACGATGCCAACGACAGTTGCCTCACAGATTTGACGGAAAAACTGCTTCAGCACAAAGGCATATTTCGTGCGCATATCAAGGAAGGACAACCCTTGCGCCTATGCATACACTACGACCCAAATATGATTTCCCTGGCTGAGGTCGAACGAACCGCCAAAGAAACAGGTGCACAATTCACCCAGCGCTACCGCCACCAACGCATCCCTTTTACAACGCCTTTATCTGCTGATGCTGCTCAAATATTGCAACAGAGTCTTGAATCCATGCCAGGCATGCTGCATGCCAGCATAAATGCCGCTGCTGGATTGGCTTTTGTCGCCTACGACAGCACTAAACTCGACCATGCAGCCATTGAAAAGTGCATGCGTGACGCTGGCTACACCCCTACTTCAACCGAGCATAACGAACAGCATGAGCAAGAACACAATCACGGCAGCGCCCCCGCCTTTTTACCTCATGCCATTCAGGAGATATGGACTTATGCGCTGGTAGCTGTCGCTGGCATCGCCTTTCTTGTTGGCTGGCTGGGAGAAACATTTTTTGGTCTGAATGAAAACATTGCCCTCGTGCTTTACCTCGTTTCCTACGCCGCAGGAAGCTATGACATTGCTACCCATGCTGTTCCCGGGCTTTTTAAGGGCAAGTTGGATACCGATATTCTGATGTTGGCCGCAGCCATAGGTGCTGCTTTGTTGGGGGAATGGGCTGAAGGTGCATTCTTGCTGTTCCTATTCAGCCTCGGGCATGCAGGCGAGCACTATGCCCTGGACCATGCCAGAAATGCAGTCAATGCCCTTGCCGACATCATGCCGGATACGGCGAAAGTTCGTCGAGACGATAAAATCATCGAGACCAGCATCGATCAGATAGCGATTGGTGACGTGGTGATCGTTCCAGCAGGAGAACGTGTTCCTGTCGATGGTGAGGTTATTGCTGGCATCAGTGCAGTTGATCAAAGCCCCATCACCGGTGAAAGTGCTGCCGTTTCAAAAAAGGAAGGGGATGAGGTTTTTGCCGGCACCATTAACCAAGAAGCAACCCTGGATGTCAAAACTACGCGTTTGAGTAAAGACAACACCCTCAGCCGCGTCATGGAAATGGTGGCAAATGCACAAAACCAGCAAAGCCCCACCCAACAATTCACGCAAAAATTTACCCGCCGCCTGGTACCCGCAATTTTGCTGTTGGTGGTATTGACCATCATTCTGCCTCCCATATTTGGCTGGATGGAATTACACAAAAGTTTCTACACTGCCATGTTGCTGCTGGTTGCCGCCTCACCCTGTGCACTCGCTATCGGGACGCCAGCCGCAATCCTGTCGGGAATCGCGCAAGCTGCACGTAATGGTGTACTCATAAAGGGTGGTGTGCATCTAGAAAACATGGGCGGTATTCAGGTCATGGTCTTCGACAAAACCGGCACCCTGACCGAAGGACAATTCAAACTTACAGATATCGTTCCGTTGAATGACTACAGCGACGACCATCTACTTTCTATTGCTGCTGCAGTGGAACAACAATCTAGCCACCCTGTAGCCAGTGCTGTGGTTACCGCCGCACAGCAGCAAAACCTTACCCTTCCCCAGGTCTCGGCGTTGGAAAACATCCCTGGAAAAGGCGTTATCAGCATACTTGATGAGCAAAGTGTTCTTGTCGGCTCCATAAAACTCTTTCGGGAGGCAAGCTGGTATCGCCGCAATCAGGAACTGGAACAAATAATCAGCCGCCTGGAATCTGAAGGAAAGACAACCATGTTGGTTAGCCTTGGCGAACAGATGATAGGAATATTGGCAGTTGCCGATACCCCCCGACCCGGCATCAGAAAAACCCTGGAAAACCTGCGAAGCATGGGGATCAAAAGGCTTGTGATGCTGACCGGGGACAATAGCAAAGTTGCCAACCAAATAGGAAAACTGGTTGGAGTAACTGATGTCAATGCCGAACTTTTGCCAGAAGACAAACTCCTTGCTATCAACAAGCTGAAAGATGCCTATGGCACAGTTGCCATGACTGGCGATGGTGTCAATGACGCCCCCGCCCTGGCAACAGCAACCGTGGGAATTGCTATGGGTGGCGCAGGTACTGCGGTGGCGTTGGAAACAGCAGATATTGCATTGATGGCAGATGACCTGGAAAAGCTACCTTTTGCCGTAGGATTGAGCCGATCAGCAAAACGCATCATCATGCAAAACCTTGCCATCTCCATGGGAGTGATTTTCATGCTCATCATTGCGGCATTGACCCAAAGCCTGGAATTGACGGGAACCGTCATCGTCCACGAAGGTAGCACCATTGCAGTGGTATTGAACGCTTTGCGACTGCTACGCTACAAATAGTCTTTCACCATGCTGCTATACTTAAGGAAGCTCTAACAGCAACTGTAAAATCCGACATACTCCTAGAAAGTGAGTATCACTATGAAACCATACAAGCTTATATTGCCATGTGTTTTTGTCTTGGCTACATCATCCCTGAGTTTCGCCAAGGAACCCATAAAATCCGTCGATAAATCCGGCAATGTCACCTACGCAGACAAGCCCGTTGAGGATGCTGTATCTGCACAAAAAATCCTCATCGACCCGGGGCCTGATCCCGAGCAGATAGAAGAAGCCAAGAAACGGACGGAAAAAATCAAAGAAAGCGCAGATTCAGCAGCACAAGCCCGAAAAGAAGCCGAGGCAGAGCGCCTTGCCGAACAGGAAGCGGCTCGTAAAAAAAAGGCTGAAGAACCGAAAATTATCGTTATAAAAGAAGAGCATAGCGGCTACCCCATATATAGAAATCCGCCATTGATCACGCCTCCTCCAGTACAACAACCCCCAGCACAACGCCCTCCTGGAGGAAAGCCGGATCATCCAGCATATAAACCACCTGGTAGCACCCCGCCAAGCATACTACCCGTACCCAAGGGCAGCCGGTAAAACAAGAGGTATATGGAAAAAACCGTTAGTTAGAGTATAATAATTAACTAATATTCATAAAATCGGTTGGGTATTCCTATGTCTAGTCTACGTTTTTTAGTCGTTTTTGTTCTACTCCTGCTACTGCCCATACACAAAGCATCCGCTGATGTTGCCGTCCTGATCCACGGTTACCTGAGTGACGCCACTACCTGGGAACGCAGTGGTGTCAATGCCCTGTTGCGTCAGGCGGGATGGACGTATGCGGGAAATATCAGCTTTTCCCCTCGGGGACTGGTGGAATATCCCGTTCAGACAAAGCGTACCGAGAAAACATTCTATACCGTTAATCTACCCTACACTGCGCCAGCGCCTATCCAGTCAAGCTGGCTCAAAGCAGCAGTTGACCGCATCAGCAGCAAACACCCCGATGAAAAAATCACCCTGGTTGGACACTCTGCCGGTGGTGTCGTCGCCCGCTTGATGCTGGTGCAATATGGTGCCGGGAAAGTCTCACGTCTGATTACCATTGCTGCCCCCCATCTGGGTACGGATAAAGCTGTTCGGGCGCTGGATGCAGTTGATGATTCAGGCATGTTCGGTATGATCAAGGAATGGTTTGTACGCGAAGATATTGGTGATGGCATGTACAACACACTGCAAGTCTCCCGCGGCATTCTGTTCAACCTGGTTCCCCCCGCACCCGGCACATTGCTGTTCTGGCTGAACGCTCAGCCTCATCCAGATATCGAGTATGTGTCGGTTATTCGCAATGGTGGATACAGGATTGCCGGGGATCTTGTCGTTCCTCCATTCAGCCAGGATATGAACCAGATTCCAGCCTTGAGAGGAAAATCCAAAGTATGGCTTTCCTATCAAGGACATGAACTAACGCCAATGGATGGAAAGCTACTGGCAGAAATCCTGTAACAAAATCCTTCGGTAACTACTCAGCTTCTTGAGAGGAGGAGATGGTAAGTTTTTGAATATCCAGAACGCTGTGAATACATCCCTGTAAGCGCTACAGCAGCTTCCACACTACCGAAGCTTGGCTATTCAAAAACTTACCATCTCTCGATGAAATTCCGCTGAGTAGTTACATCTTTCGATCTATCAATCACGCCAGAAAGCTGGTGTGATTAGAATCAGAATAGTAAATATTTCCAGGCGACCGAGTAACATGGCAATGATGGCAATCCATTTTCCCATGTCTCCAACGTCCTGGAAGTTATTTGCCACCACGCCCAAACCAGGCCCCAGGTTGTTGAGGCAGGTGGCGACGGCTGAAAATGCCGATACCTGATCCAGTCCCGCATGAATCATCAGTAACATGAGCACCACGAACACCATGGTATAGGCAGCAAAAAAACCCCATACTGCGCTCATTACCCGTTGTTCTACCACCTGATTTCCCATGTGGACGGGCAATATGGCATTGGGATGAATAAGCTTGCGAATTTCCCGCATACCCTGCTTGATCAAAAGCAACACCCGCATCACCTTCATGCCCCCCGCTGTGGATCCTCCGCAGCCACCCACAAAGCTGATAAAAATCAACAACACCGGCAAGAAATCTGGCCAATGGGAAAAATCAACGGTAGCAAACCCCGTGCTGGTAATCACGGATACCACTTCAAAACTGGCATCACGCACGCTTGCAGGTAAGGCTTGATAGCTACCTTCCAAACGCAACATCAAACCTACACCAATAACCAAAAACAGCACCAACAATAAAAACGAACGCGCTTCGATATCATTCCAGTAAACTTTCAAGTTGCGCCGATATATTGCGTAATAATGAACACCAAAATTCAATGAAGCGAGCAGCATGAATACAATCGCAATACCTTCTATCTGGCTACTATGAAACCAGGAAAGACTTTCATCATGGGTTGAAAATCCCCCAGTAGAAAGGGTAGACAAGCTATGAGCAATAGCATCAAACGGACTCATGCCCGCCAGCCAATAGGCAAAGGCACAAGCAGCGGTAAGCGACAAATAAATCAGCCATAGCGCCCGCGCAGTACTTGCCAGCCTGGGGGTCATTTTTTCTTCTTTCATGGGGCCAGGAACTTCAGCGCGATATAACTGCATACCACCGATCCCCAGCATGGGCAGCACGGCAATGCCTAATACAATCAGCCCCATACCTCCCATCCATTGCAGTTCCTGACGATAAAACAATACGGATTTTGGTAACAAATCCAACCCCGTAATCACCGTCGCACCTGTGGTAGTAATGGCAGATGCCGACTCGAACAATGCCTCCAGAGGCGATATGTCCAGGGATAAAAATAACGGCCACGCCCCCATGAAACTCAACAACCCCCAAAACATGGCTACGATCAAGAAGCCATCCTTGCGACTAATGCGCAACGCTCTTTTTTTGCCGGGTAACCACAATGCCACGCCCACCACCAAGGTGATCAGCATAGGCAACAGAAAATTCTCGAAAATCGACTCGCCATAGATAATCCCTACTAACAAAGGCGCGGTGAGAGATAAACCGAATATCGATGCCAATAACCCGGAAGTACGTGTTACAACAATCAATTGCATGGTTGAAGTGGCGTTGGTTGATGCGTAATTGCACAGAATAGTCTCACAAAGGATAAACCACAAACTCTGGTGTTGATCCTCATCAAAAAATCAACCAAAACCAAGAAAACCAAGAAAACCAAG
>CAYXOS010000005.1:0-6229 GCA_964467115.1 uncultured Sedimenticola sp. | reverse complement strand
AAAACCAAGAAAACCAAGAAAACCAAGCATTTTAGTCAGATATTTCGCACTAACTGATATTTGTTAATGAACATGCCTTGAGTTCAGGGCAGAATGTGCGCTTCAACGCCTGATTTAAGGAGATGTATCCTATGAAAACCAAAATATTTGTTACCGCCCTTCTAGCTGCCAGCACATCACTGTCTGCAATGGCTGACAACCAAAGCAATGTGATGGAGGCGAGAAAAGTCATCAAGCAATTCGCTACTGAATTGAAAGCCGAGTTGAAGAAAGCCATGAAAGAGGGCGGCCCCGTCAATGCCATTAGTGTATGCAATGACAAGGCTCCCAGTATTACTGATTCTGTCAGCGCCAGCAGTGGTTGGCGTGTGGCTCGTACCAGTTTGAAACCTCGTGCTACCGCAAATAGCCCACTCCCTTGGGAACGCAAGGTCATGGAAGAATTCGAAGCCAGAAAAGCCGCTGGTGCAGACCCCAAAACACTGGATTATTCTGATGTTGTGGAAGAAGATGGGAGAAAGGTTTTTCGCTACATGAAGGCCATTCCCACCGCCAAGGTTTGTCTTAACTGCCACGGTGGCGACAACGTCAAACCAGAAGTTGAAATGCGCCTCAAGTCCCTCTACCCCTCAGATCAGGCAAGGGGCTTCAAAGAAGGCGATATCCGCGGCGCTTTTGTATTGAAAAAAACCTTCTGACCCGAATGGCGCTTTTAATTGGGAGTGGTACATGGATGTACCACCATTCCTGGATCCCGGCCTGCGCCGGGATGACCACAAAGCAAGGGGAGCACTGACGACCAGAGCATGAGGCTCAGGGATGACGCCAGGAGAAGTTCCGATCTACCCAGGTTTATAAATGCTGCAAAACGCCCTTGAACACCACCACTCCACTTGCTGAAAAAACACGATCCCTCTTGCAATTTCATCAAATTCATCATCCCCCCCTCTAATCATGTGCTAGGATTTAAGGAGTAAAGGGAAAGTGATTCAACACGTTTGGGAATAAAGGTGGGATCAGGTGCAACACAAATTTGATATATATTTTTCTGGGGAAATACTGGAAGGTGAGGATGAGCAACAGGTCAAAGAAGCTGTTGGAAAGTTGTTCAAATTGTCTGGGAGCAAGCTGGACGCACTGTTTTCCGGTAAACAAAAGCGCATAAAGAAAGACCTGAATGTCGCTCAATCCGGGCGCTTTCGGGAAGTTTTCCGCAAAGTGGGCGCCTTGGTTCATATTGTTGCCGCTGGAAATCCACCCCCGGACAAAAATGCTGCTCCACGCAAAGTGGAAGAAACGCCTTCCCTATGGAGCTTGATGCCCGCAGGCGCGGACTTGAATCCTCTACCACGTAATACTGGAAAGGAAAAATCAATTTCTGAAGCCAATATTGCTGCTCTGAATATTGCCCCTGTCAGCCCCCTTCCTCAGCCCCCTCCTCCTGCAGCAGCTGACATCGATACCAGCGCACTTCAAGCTGCACCCGCAGCAAGTGGGTCACTGGAAGAATTTGCAACGGTCAAAGAGCCCGTACCCATCCCTGATACCAGTGCCCTTGCCATCAATTCCACAGACAGTCCCATACAGGAAGACTTGGATAAGCAAGCAACCACGGAGTTGCCAGACATTAGCTATCTGCAAGCCACACCAGCAAAAACGGGATCTTTGGAAGAGTTTACCCAAGCCAAAGAGCCAGTACCCATTCCTGATATTAGTGGCATATCACTGGATAGCTGAAGTCAAACTGACAATAAAACGCCCCAGGGGATGCCTGTTTTCAAACAGTAAGGGCATTCTTTTTTCATCGTCCTGTATCCAGACAAACAATGGTCGATGATCCGGTTCTTTTTCGCCATCTTCCCTACCGTCAAAACGCAACTTCCATGCTTTCCGTTTTTTTCCCTGAATCTTAATGCTGCGGAGATTTTCCACCCGCACCCGATAGTCAAACAGATGCTTTCCATCTGTTACCTTGAATCTGTAGTCGTCTCCCTTCGCCAAGGGCAGAAAACGCACCCTGTGCAACAGGGACAGGTAATCCAGTAACTGTGGCGGGACTTGAACAGGCGAGTATTTGTGAAATTCAAATGTTTTCCTTCCACCCAACCAGGTGTTCAAGGACACGGGGAAAACTCGCTTACCGGCATTCCGCCCCTTGGGTCTGAAACGCAGCAATTGACCGGTATCTTTATCCACCCAGGCGATCTCATGTACGGTTTTCGTTGTCTTCTTGTATTTCTCCAATGCCAGAACTCGTGCTGCCTGTGGATCATAGAGGCTTCTGTAACGCACTCTGAAAGGAAAACGCTTTTCAACGAAGGGATAGGGCTGGGAAGAAACCTGCAGGGTAATCTGCTCAACTTCCTGTTTGGCTTGCCCGATGGTTTTTTTGTGATGTTCCAATTGAACGGATGCGATAGAGAATTTCTTTCCCGCCGTGAGTACCCCCTTGTAACTGGCTTCATACTCTAGGGTTTCTGCATACACCAATGTAGAGAGCAGTAGAAGAACAGCCCCTGACAGCCCACCTTTGAGACAACGATGAATCAAGGCTCAGCCGCCAGGTCATGGTGAAATTTCTTGAAGGCATCTTCTGGACCGATGATCACCAGAATATCGCCGCTATCCATACGATGTCGTTTCGGATCCGTAGCAAATATAAGATTCTCTCCGAAATTTCTGTCCACTACCCCAAGAACGACTAGGTTATAACGTTCGGACAAAAACAATTCATCGAGATATTTTCCAAGTAGAAAACTACCTTCCTCTACCCGAATTTCTGCGATATCCAGATCCACTTTACCAAACACTGTTTGTTCCAGGGTTTCAGCGATCAATGAACGGTGCATGAGTTCATATATCTTGTAGCCACTAATCCGGTAGGGATCGATTACCTTTGTCGCTCCTGCCGCGTACAAGCGTTCTATGGTATCTCGTGTTCCACTGATGGAAACAATGGGCAGTTTGGTTGCGATGGCTCGGGCTGAAATAACCAGAAAAACGTTGCTGGCATCATTGTCCAATAGTGCGAACAGCACTTCTGCACCATCACCAACGCCGATTTTCTTTAGTGCTTCATCATCCTGCAGGTTGATCTGTTCCACTTCAAACCCTTGAGCATTTGCTTTCTCGACATCTGCTTTCAGATCATCAACCATGCTCACCGATTCACCTCGTTCCGTCAGTTGCCGTGCAACTTCCAAACCAACCGGACCGGCACCAATCACCAACACACGTTTTGCTGACTTATTCAACACGATAATTTTCTCTACGATGGTTATTCATTTAAACTTTTTTGACTTCAATCGCTGACGCATACGCACGACACTGTACTCGTGCCCAAACACCAATAAGATGTCATCGCCCAGTAGCACAAAATCTGCTCCGGGATTGAACTGAAAGCGTTGAGAGGTCAAGTCAAAATGACTACGAACATGGTCACTATCTCGTTCCAATGATGTGATCACACCAAACAGAATCAAGCGCATATCTTCCAACGGCAAGTCACCGATGGTTTGCCCATCTATCCAAGAACCCGGCGGTATGGCTATTCTCTCCAGAGAAATATCATTTTCCCCCATTACAATGCCATGTATGGCTTCAAAAGCAACGGGTTGGCCAACATATTCCCCGGCAATCAGACCCACGATCTTGAAGGGTTCCAAGGCATGATTTGCACCTGCCTGTATCAATTTGTTCAAGGTCTGATGATGATTTGCACGAGAGATGATTTCGATGTTGTTATCCAACTGCCGCGCAGACAGGGTAACAAAAACGTTGACCACATCATCCCCCGTCAGGCACAACACTTTTGCGGCGGAACGCCCCACGCCCAGGGTTTGCAACAATTCAATCTTTTCAGCTTTTCCCTCCACTGCCAGGTAACCTAAACGACGCGCCTTATCAACAGCATCTGCATCGTAATCAATAACGACAAAGGGTTGGTCATCACGAGCAAGAAACTCCGCCACCACTTGTCCAACCCGCCCAAAACCGCAAATGATAGTGAAGTTTTTTTTCTTCTCCAACAAGGTAGCGACGCGTCTGTCCCGAACCTCCCCCAGTTTTTCCTGAAAAGCCGATACGATTATCGAGGTAAAAAAGGAGAGCACACCCAAACCACTGATAATCAAAACCATGGTCACCAACCGTCCTTCCAGGGTATGGGGCGTGATATCCCCATAGCCTACGGTAGATAACGTGACCAAAGCCCAGTAAATACCTTCGAAAAATCCATCAATATCGCCACCGGTTTCTGCCGATTCGAAAAGATAGATGGCTGAAGAGCCCACCAACAATACGAACATAAGAAAACTGAGCAGGGTGAACAACTCCAGTCGCTTTTCGCGCAGAATCGAAGCGAATTGCTGAATACTGTGGGCATATCGAAACAACTTGAACAAGCGAAACAGCAGAAACAGCCGTAAAAAACGCAGCGCCCGATAGCTGGGCAGTATGGCTAGCAGGTCGACAATAGCCATCGGAGAGCTGACATAACTCCACTTGCTCTTCAGCACATGCCATATCGCCCTGGACATACTGAAAGGCTCATTGATCAATTCACTCTTTTCATATTCATCCAATACGATGCGATGGCTACAATCATGCACCCAGAGACGTCCCAGATACTCGAGGATAAAGATCACCACCACGATATCCTCAAACCAGTCAGACCATGCCCCCAGATGATGCTTGACGCTGTATAGCAGCAAGAAAACACTGGTAAGCACCAACACCATCATGGAAATATCGAAATAAGGACGAATACGGGAATGGGGATTTTCCAATAGGTTATAGGCAGCTTTTTTTATTCGCCCATATCTTTCGGATGCTTCCAATTGATACGCTATTCGAATAGCAGAATCTGAAATACTCATGGCTGGACTGAAATCTCCAGACGTTCTGTTTTTGCCAGTTGCACAAAACGACCATCGATGGTCTCGAAACTATTTTCTTGCAGTTTTCCCCGATACACCCGATAGTGACTGATACGTCCGGAACTGCTGTCTATGACATTCACTTGCATTATCTGGTTGCTGTCCCGCCAATGGAGGTACAAGAACATGCTGCTTACCACAATCATTAAACCAACCACAGCAACCGCAAGTATTTTGATCCAGGGTTTTCCAGCGGGCTTTTCCACCACAGGAGCCGGCGCTTCAACCACCCGATTCCTGAACCGAACCGTGGCAATCACCAGGGCAATCACCAGCAGGGTAAAAAGTATTTTAGTCAGCATGAATAAATCAGGGCTTCCTTTGCTATCATGGTGGCAAAGTAACACCATTCCACTCATATGAAAACACTCCTGATACTCATTCTTCTCTTTTTACTCTCTGGTTGCGGTGGCCCCGAAAAACCAACGGTAACCCTGTATCTTGCCATGCAACGTGGGGATATCGAACAGATCGAGCGTCACATCGCCTGGAACAGCGACATGAACCAGTTGGATCGAGACGGCTATGCCCCGTTGCATGTCGCCGTGCGCAAGGGGCGAGTGGCAATCACCAGACTGTTGATCAAAACCGGCGTGGATGTCAATCTACCTGCGGCCAATGGGGACACCCCCATAGCCCTTGCAATTTTGGGCGCACATCCTCGTATTGCTGATTTACTACTCAAAGCAGGTGCAAAACTGGATGCAACTGATTTGCTCTTGAGAGCTGCGGAACAGGGAGTTTCTGAACGCGGAGTCATCCAATACCTGACTGAGCATAATGCAAATATCGAAGTAAAGAACTCTCGCGGAGACACACCCTTGCTCATTGCCATTCGCCAGGGAAATCATAAACTTGCAAAACATCTGGTCAATCATGGTGCAAACGTCACTGTGATCGATGCCCAAGGAAAATCCGCCCTGGAAATTGCAAAATCCCTGAAATTAGGGGATATTGCGCTGCTATTAGAACGTAACGGCGCTACTTAAGGAGTTTTCACCCTCATGGCAACAACACCCGACGAAATCAGCATCAGCTACACAGAAGGCGATGTCGAGCTGGTAAAAGAACTGGACAAGCAAGTACTGACCAAAGGCGCTTGGACAACCATCATTTTCCGTTATCAGGACTGGAACAACAGCAAGCAGGAATACGGCCCAGAGAAATACACCATACGCCGCTATCAAAAACGTAATGGCGAATATATGGCCAAATCAAAGTTCAATATTTCCAGCAAGGATCAGGCAAAAAAAATCATTGATGCCCTGAAGCACTGGACTGACGACTAACCG
>CAYXOS010000004.1:23490-34724 GCA_964467115.1 uncultured Sedimenticola sp. | reverse complement strand
GAAATGAACGATTTTGCGCCGCAAGATGCCGTGTCATGAATCGATCAGAGCTTCCCTAACACTCATTCTGCTATTTGTAACTTGGGGCCGACAATGCGTGCATTCAATACCTTCATCATCTTTTTGATTGCACGATCGATAAGAGGTGCCTGGGCATCATCAAGGAATTTGGCACTACCATCCCGGAAATATGCCGCAAGTTCTGATTCTTTCATTTGTCCTGCTTTGTTACCCTGTCCATCGACAAACACCATGGTGCCAGTAAATTTACTGCGCCACACCAACTTGCATATCAGTGGTTCTTCCTCAGAGTCCAATTGCAGGCGTATCCAGTTACCCTCTGTCATTTCCCTGACGCTGACACTAAATTCATCTTCAATTTCAGGTTGAGCCGGTTCAGCTGCTTCTGGTACTTCCTCGACATATTGCTCTTCTTGGACAACGCCATCATTTTTTAGTGCATTGATGAAGCAAGTCTGCAATTTGTTAAGCATTGCCGAAGATCTTTTCTGGTCGAAAGAGATATAACTGAATCCTTTCTTCAGACCACTGATAATTTCAGGAATGCTGGACAACAGTTTTTGCCGGTCAATTTCTCCAGAGGTATTGCCTAAATAGTGAGTGAGCAACTTCGCCAAATTCACTGATTTTTGCCAATTGTCGCCATCTTCTCCTTCACGTAACAGCAAGATGGTCATGAGCTTTTTCCAAGGTTGCTGCAATATTTCCCGAGCTGCTTCGGGCAAACGGTTTACCCCCAACTCACGCAACACGCTTTCCACCTGCTGCTTGGCAACTTCCAGTTTCTCTTCACCAGAAACCGCCTGGGTCAAACGGTCTTCCAGCATTTTCTTGAGTCTTGCCCGCTTTTCCATGTAGCGTGAGAAATCCTGGCGAACTTCTTCGAACAGCTCTACATCTTGATCATATTCATGTACGACCCGGTCAACAGAACGTTTGACGTGGAAATACAAACCCTTTTCACTACGATCACCGTCATCACGCCAGCCCACAGAAGCGGCTGCAAGTTCGTTCAGTAATCGTCTTGCAGGATGAGACTGATTGTCTACAAAAGATGAATCAGCAATTGCCGCCTTGAGCACGGGTATTTGCAAGCGCGCAATCAGTGCCCGCATGGCATCAGGCAGATTGGAATCATCCAACACCTGATCAAACAGCATCATGATGACATCAATAGTTTGCTGTTCTGAATCACCAAAACGATGGGTGGCATTCCCGGCATCATCCAGACACAAGGTCTGGCTGAGTTGTTCGCGGATACGTTCTTGGACAGATGCCCATTCGACGTTATCCAGATCCAAATCCGATAATGCAGCACTTTGCATATTGCTCAATGCATCCATGACATTGTTTTTCGGTAAAACGGGAAGATTGATATTTACCGCATTTTGTAGACCTGCACCATCCTCCGCTTGAGGTGCAAGCTGACGGATATATTTCCACAACTCTTGTAATGAAGGCGTTTCTTCGTCTTCATTCGCCCCCTGCTCGGAGGTAACTTCAGCTGAACCACTACTGCCACCAGGTGCAGCAGAAGCACTACGACGAATTTTTCCCTTTCCTCTTTTCTTGGAAAGCTCTGGTAAAATTCCCTGTTCTGCAAGATAGAGGTTCATGTTTTCATACACTTCCCCCAAATTTGCCAACACCGATTTTTCAAAACATTTATAAACAACAATGCGAGCCAATACTTCTTCTGTTTCCCAGTCATTCAGGACGACTCGAAAGATATTGGACAAGGAAACCGGGGCTACGGGATTTTCCTCAGTACTGATTTCTTTACGTTCCAGCATGTGAGCAAAACGCTGATCCAAAGCTTGCAGGTCTTTATGGAAATTGCCAATGGCTTTGGATGCCATGGAATTTACCGCCAGATCTTCTTCCAGTTCATCTTTTTCTACCAAGGAAAATTCCTCATCGTCATCAGACGATGATTTATTGGCAGATGAGGTGTTGGTAAATGAGTTCCCGGCCCAAAAGGAAGAGAGGGTGTTTTGTAACAGTCTCAAATAGGTCTTTTCGGCGTTTTCCTGAAACAGGCGCAAACCCCGCATGGCATCAAAAAACAGGGTTTGATTGGCATTACTGGTGGAATTTTCAGCCAGACGATACAGGTCATCATCTGCCTGAGAGAACAGGTTATGCACAAGAGGTTGAATAGCTTGAACCATCATGGTTCCACAAGCATCTGCCTGGACGCCATATTTTCCCATAGTTGTTTTTGGCGCCTGCCCCCCCCGGGTCTTTCCTAAATACACAATCTTGTCGGCACTAACCATACTGAACTCCAAACCCGTCCAAATTCAAACCTATGCTACATATAGTAGTTGATCCGAAAGAAATTTACTGTGAGTGCCATCACAGCATAGACAATATCCATCACCCCATTGACAAATTTTGTCAGATCTCTGCCTTGTACCTCAACCCACGAATGCCAAGACAATTGCAGGTTGAAGTATACAAACTCTTCTCACACATCACAAAACAATAAATATGACGGATATACTATTTTAGTATAATAGAAATAATTTCTCATAAGTTTCAGGTTGTTATATTAATTTCAAGCTAAAAATAAGAAAAACGCAGAAATAATATTTTCATCCAAAAATTGTTTTTATTTTTTGGCGGTCTATACTGATAGAAACAGGAGTGAACGCCATGAACACACTCATACAAAAATTCAGTCGCTGGGCAATCGACTGGCTGATCCGGGACGGAAAACTGCCAGAAACCCCATTGTGTGACTTCAATCGGCTAAAATTTGAGCTTCGCCCCTGTGATGTACTTCTGGTTGAAGGTCGAAGCCGCGTCTCTGAGGTCATAAAAATCATTACCCAGAGCCCATGGAGTCATTCTGCACTATATCTTGGACGATTGTACGATATTCGTGATGCAAAACTACGTGCTTGTATCGAAGCACACTTTGAAGGCGATCCAGAGGAACAATTGTTGCTGGAGGCAATACTTGGAAAAGGCACCATCGTCACACCCTTGTCTGAATACAAAAATGAGCATTTACGTATCTGCCGTCCTGAAGGTCTGGCTGCAGATGACGCGCAGCAAGTACTGGGTTTTGCCATCAACAAACTTGGCAGTTCTTATGATTTACGCCAGGTTCTGGATCTGGCTCGATTTTTCTTTCCCTGGGCCATTCTTCCTCGTCGCTGGCGCTCCAGCTTGTTTCAGCACAATGCAGGCAATGCAACACAGACAGTTTGTTCGACCTTACTGGCGGAGGCATTCAGTAACGTGGATTTCCCCATACTGCCGTTCATCGACAGAGGTGATGATGGCAGTCTGAGACTGTTCAAACGCAACCCCAAATTATTTGCACCCCGGGATTTTGACTATTCCCCTTATTTCAGCATTATCAAATACCCGTTTCTGGGCATGAATGATATCGGCTTGTACCGACGTTTGCCCTGGGACAGAAATGCTGACTATGTGAACGAACAACCACCCCCAACAAAGCTTAATCCCTCATCTGGGTCTGTATCCCCAGCAGAAACACCCCAACGGGTTGCTTATCTTGATCGTGCCATGAACTTTGCCGGTTTGCGCCGGAAGGAGTTGTAATCATGTGGTTACTTGGACTCATCAGTACCATCGCCATCATTTGGTATCTTGCCTATCAGGGGGCAGGAGCAGGCTTGTGGATCGCCGTATTCATCAGCAGCCTGGTTACTTTTACCTTCACCACAGATATCCAGTGGTATGTTTCCATCCCCTTATGGCTATTCGCAACTGCGCTCATTTTGATCCTGGGCGTCCCTCATATGCGGCAACGCTTTATTACTGCCAGACTGTTGAAGCAATTTCGCAAAGTCATGCCTGCCATGTCCACCACAGAACGTGAAGCGCTGGAGGCCGGTAGCGTATGGTGGGATGCCGAACTGTTCAGTGGTCGTCCCAATTGGGAAAAATTACTCAACACACCCCGTCCCCATCTGTCTGATAAAGAGCAGGATTTTCTAAACAATCAGGTGGAAACCTTATGCAAGATGCTTGACGACTGGAAAATCACCCATGAAGACAAAGACCTGCCTCCTGAAGTGTGGGACTACATCAAACAGGAAGGTTTTTTTGGTTTGATCATTCCAGAAGAATACGGCGGTCTGGGTTTTTCTGCCCAGGCGCATTCTGAAGTCGTAATGAAGCTTTCCAGTCGCAGCATCGTTGCAGCAGTAACGGTCATGGTTCCAAATTCCCTCGGACCGGGAAAGCTGTTGCTGCACTATGGCACCCAAGAACAACGAAAATATTATCTTCCCCGGCTTGCCAGAGGTGAAGAAATCCCCTGCTTTGCCCTGACAGGACCAAATGCAGGTAGTGATGCCGGCGCCCTGCCCGATCATGGCGTTGTGACCTTTGGACAATGGCAAGGCAAGGAAGTCCTTGGGGTGCGGTTGAACTGGGAGAAACGCTATATAACCCTTGGCCCTGTTGCCACACTCATCGGCCTGGCATTCAAACTTCACGATCCGGATCACCTGCTCGGAACTGAAGATGATTTGGGTATCACCCTGGCATTGATTCCAAGAAACACCCCCGGGGTTACCATTGGTGCCCGCCATATTCCCATCGATATTCCTTTCCAGAACGGACCAAATTGGGGAAAAAATGTATTCATTCCCATGAGCCAACTGATTGGTGAACAAAAGTTCATCGGAAAGGGATGGCGTATGCTGGTGGAATCCCTGGCAGAAGGCAGAGGCATTTCCCTGCCCGCGCTCTCTGTGGGCGCGGCAAAACTCAGCAGCCGCTATACCGGTGCTTATGCCGCAATTCGTCAGCAGTTCAACATGTCTATCGGTCGTTTTGAAGGCATAGAAGAGGCGTTGGCACGTATTGCCGGTCTGACCTATCAAATGGATGCTGCTCGAAAGCTGACCCTGAGCGCATTGGATGTGGGTGAAAAACCGTCGGTTATCTCCGCCATTATCAAATATCACCTGACCGAGCGCTATCGGCAGTTGATCAACGACGCCATGGATATTCAAGCAGGCAGTGGCATTTGCATGGGGCCATCTAATATCATTGCCCGAGCCTATCAGGCATTACCCATCGCAATCACCGTGGAAGGCGCCAATATTCTTACCCGCAGCATGATCATCTTTGGTCAGGGCGCCATGCGCTGCCATCCATGGATCATCAAGGAGTTTAATGCCGCGCAGAATCCCGATCGAAAGCAGGCGGTCATGGATTTCGATCATGCCATCTTCGGTCATCTGGGTTTTTTACTCGGTAACCTTGCTCGAAGCCTGTTCCTGGGTATCACCCGGGGACGCCTGTCCCGCTCACCAGCTACGGGAACAACCAAACCCTACTACCAGCAACTGAACTGGATGAGTGCAGCCTTTGCACTATCCGCCGATACCGCCATGATGACCCTCGGTGGCGCGTTGAAACGCAAAGAACGTTTGTCAGCCCGCCTGGGTGATGTATTGAGCGAACTTTACCTCACCTCCGCTGTGCTCAAACAATTCGAGGATGATGGTAGCCCAGAGGAAGACCTGCCCCTGTTGCGTTGGGCTTGCGAAAACTCATTCTACCGTATGCAGGAAAGCTTGCGCTTGTTGATTCGAAACCTCCCGTTTCGTCCGTTGGCGTGGATACTGCGTGTCATCTTGTTCCCCACGGGCTTTCCCTATACCGAACCTGACGACAAAATGAGCCACGAAGCGGCAACAATGTTGTTACGACCCTCCGACAGCAGAGATCGTCTGACCCACGGCATCTTCATTTCAGATGACGAACAGTACCGGCAGGGCATTATCGAACAGGCCTTTGCCCAGGCTGCCATCACCGCGCCCATCGAAAAAACCCTGCGTGCCGGACGTCGCTCTGGCGTAATCCGAAGCAAGCAACCGCAGCAACAAGCTCGGGAAGCCATGGAAAAAGGGCTGATTTCACAAGACGAGTTGGACGCACTGGAAAAAATGCGTGTATTGCGCCGCAAGGTCATCGCTGTAGACAGCTTCGAAAATTACGGCAAACAACATCTACTGCAACCAAAAGATGAAAGCAATCATCAGGTGGCTTGAACCATGAACATGAATCTACTGCAAGAAAACCCGGTATATATCGTCGATGGTAGCCGAACACCACAGTTGAAAGTGGCCGGAGGGCCCGGTCCATTCCGCGCCAGTGATCTGGCCGTTCTGGCAGCAAGGCAGTTGCTACTGAGAATGCCTTTCGATGCCACGGAGTTGGACGAAGTGATTTTTGGCTGTGTGTCATCTGGCCCTGACGAAGCCAATATTGCCAGAGTCATCGCCCTGCGCCTCGGTTGTGGTGAAAAAGTGCCTGCATTCAGCGTGCAACGCAACTGTGCATCCGGTATGCAGGCGCTGGACAATGCCGCGCTGAATATCGCCACTGGCAAGGCAGATCTGATCCTTGCTGGGGGTACCGAATCCATGAGTCATCACCCTGTACTCCTGAATAACGCCATGGTCAGTTGGTTGGCAAGTTGGTCAAGGGCTCGCAGTCTGGGTGCCCGCGGCAAGGTTCTGAGGCAACTCAAGGCATCACATTTCAAACCAATTCTTGCCATTCTGAGAGGATTGACAGATCCCGTAGTGGGCGTTTCCATGGGGCAAACAGCAGAACAACTGGCAGCAGACTTCGATATCAGCCGCAGGCAAATGGATGAGTACGCATTGCGCAGTCATCAACGTTTGGCTGACGCGATGAAAAACGATCATCTGCAGGAAATCATCCCCCTGATCGACAAAAATGGAGAACTCTATACCGCTGACGATGGCGTGCGCCCGGACAGCACCCTTGAAAAACTGGCACGATTGAAGCCAGCCTTCGACAAACCTATCGGCAAGGTAACAGCGGGCAACAGCGCCCAGATTACCGATGGCTCAGCCTGCATGATTCTCGCTTCTGCACAAGCTGTCGAACGGCATCAACTGCCTGTTCTTGGGCGCATTCTGGATTGCCAGTGGTCAGGTCTGGAACCGCAACGCATGGGTCTGGGACCAGTGTATGCCATGGCACCCATCATGCAGCGCCAGCAATTGAGCACGGAAGACATCGATTATTGGGAAATCAATGAAGCTTTTGCCGCTCAGGTATTGGCTTGTATCCAGGCATGGCAGGATGATGAATTTTGCACCAGCTCCCTGGGCTTGTCTGCACCTTTCCCTGCCATCCCCAGCCAGCGCCTCAATATTGATGGAGGCGGTATCAGTCTGGGACATCCCGTGGGTGCCAGCGGCGCAAGAATTGTTTTGCATCTGCTGAAAATCCTGGAAAGAAAACAAGCCCGGCGTGGCATGGCGAGTCTGTGCATCGGCGGTGGTCAGGGTGGTGCCATGTTAGTGGAGCGAATAAACTCATGAACAAATATTTTCATACTGATTATGACGAGCAAAATATCGCCTGGCTGGTTTTCGATACCGTTGACAGCCCTACCAATGTATTGAGCAAAGAAGCCCTGGAAGCATTTGACCATCAACTGATTACCATTGCCCAATCTCATCCGGCAGGAATGGTGATCTGTTCTGCCAAGAGCGGTGGTTTTGTTGCTGGTGCTGATGTTCATGCCTTCTCCAGCATCACCTCAACGGATACAGCTGAACAACTGATCTCCCGCGCCCACGATATATTCAACCGTCTTGAAGCCTTGTCTTTTCCCACTGTCGCCATGATTCACGGTTACTGTCTGGGCGGAGGACTGGAACTGGCCCTTGCCTGTGACTATCGCATTGCCAGCACCGACCCCAGCACCCGCCTGGGATTTCCCGAGGTACGCCTGGGTATTTTCCCAGGCTTCGGCGGCAGTGTACGCAGCATCAAGTTGTTGGGACATTTACCCGCCATGCAGCTGATGCTCAGTGGTCGCAGCACCAGTGCCAAAGTGGCAAAACACCTGCACCTGGTTGATTATGCCGTGCCCCACAGACAGCTTAAGAATGCTGCACGAAAACTTATTTCAGATCACCCGGAAAAACATCGAGCATCCTTGTTGCAGCGTTTACCCGGCATTGGATTGCTAAGACCCCTCACCGCCAGAATACTGCGCCAGAAGGTATCATCCCAGGCATCTCCAGAGCACTATCCCGCGCCTTTTGCCTTGATCGATCATTGGCACAAAAATGCCGCCAATCCGGGACGGATGTTCAGCAATGAAATAAAACAGGTATCTGCATTGCTCACCAGCGAACAGGCGCAAAACCTGATCCGTATATTCCAACTGCAGGAAATGCTGAAAAAACAAGCCAAAAACCAGGATTTTCAAACCAAACATGTACATGTGGTAGGCGGTGGTGTCATGGGCGGTGATATTGCTGCCTGGTGCATACTCAAAGGAATGAGAGTGACATTGCAAGATCGGGGCCCGGAACACCTGGCACGCGCCATTCAGCGTGCCCACGGGTTGTTCAAGAAACGTCTGAAAGACCGCTATCTGATTCAAGATGCTATGGATCGCCTCATTCCTGATCATGCGGGGAATGGCATCAGCAAGGCAGACGTTGTTATCGAGGCCATCTATGAAGATATCGATGCCAAACAAGCGCTTTATTCCAGCATAGAACCAAAATTGAAAGCAAGTGCATTGCTGGCGACCAATACCTCCAGCATTCCTTTGGAAAAATTGTCCGAAAAACTTCTAACACCAGAAAGGCTCATTGGTCTGCATTTTTTCAATCCCGTTGCCAAAATGCCCTTGGTAGAAGTTGTCACCCAGCCAGGGAACACACCCGAAATCATCGATCATGCCCTGCAATTCACCAAGGGCATCGGAAAATTGCCTCTGAAAGTAAAAAGTCATCCGGGTTTCCTGGTCAATCGGGTGTTGATGCCTTACCTGTTGGAAGCAGTCAGCTTATTGGAAGAAAACGTGCCGGCGACCAATATTGATGCTGCCGCCAAGAAGTTTGGCATGCCCATGGGTCCCGTTGAACTGGCAGATACCGTTGGTTTGGATATTTGCCTGTCTGTTACGGAAAAACTGTCCCAAACCCTGAATACAGCTGTACCGGAAATACTGCGCAGTAAAGTGGATGCAAAACAACTGGGACGAAAAACTGGAAAAGGCTTCTATACCTGGACCAAAGGCAGTATCGAAAAGCAAAAACCCAGTGCAAGCACCGAAGAACTACAGCACTATGCCGATCGCATGATATTGCGGCTATTGAATGAAGCCATGGCTTGCTTACATGAAGGCATTGTCGAAAATCCTGATCAGGTCGATGCAGGTATCGTATTCGGCACCGGCTTTGCCCCCTTCCTCGGAGGTCCTATGCACTATGTCGACAACATGGGTAAGGAGCAAATTCTCAGCAAACTGCGCAAACTTGAATACACTTATGGTAACCGCTTTACTCCAGACCCCGGCTGGGAAAAAGCTTAGCCCGGAAATTGCGCAAGGAGATTCCCATGAGCAACCATTCTCTCATCACTGCAGCTGAAAGCCCCACCCTGGCAGCCCTGTTTCGCCAGCGTGTCGCCCGTACCCCCGACACTGTTGCTTATATTCAACATAACGACAAGGACAATCAGTGGCATGAATATACATGGACAGATACAGCCATTGAAGTTACACGTTGGCAACAGGCATTCATCCGCAGTGGCGTTCAAGCCGGTGAGCGGGTCATTATCATGTGTCACAACTCCTGGGAGTGGGTGATCTGCGATCAGGCAACCCTAGGACTGGGATTGGTACTGGTGCCTGTTTTCATGAACGACAGAGCAGACAATATCACCTGGATCAGTAACGATTGCGCCGCTTCTGTGCTGGTCATCGAGGGTCAGACCCAATGGGACACCCTGGAACAAAGCATCGATCAACTGAACCACATCAACACCATCGTCTCCATCAACAGGCTCGATGCACAACATCCCAAATTGACCTGTCTCGAAGATTGGCTCCCCCCCGCCGCCAGTCCTGATCTGGCAAGGGCCGAGAGTGGTGCCAATGAATTGGCAACTATCGTCTATACTTCGGGCACAACAGGACGCCCCAAAGGCGTTATGCTCAGTCACCAGAATATCATCTGGAATATTCATGCCGCACTACAGCTGTTTGATATTGGTGCAGACAATACCTTCCTGTCCTTCCTGCCCTTGTCTCACACTTTTGAGCGCACCGTGGGCTATTATCTGGCAATGACCTGCGGTGCAGCAACGGCCTATAATCGCTCCATACCGCAATTGGCTGAAGACCTTGCCATTGTCAAACCCTCATTGCTGGTATCAGTGCCGCGCATTTTCGAGCGCATCTATGGACGCATTATGGATAAGCTCAATACTGAATCCAGTATCAAGCAAAAACTGTTTCGTGCCGCAATCAACATTGGTTGGGAAAAATTTGAATACCGGCAAAAACGACGCAATTGGACGGCAGCATTTCTGCTCCATCCACTGCTGGACAAACTGGTCGGTGCCAAAGTCCGTGCCCGTCTGGGCGGCAGGCTGCGTTTCACCGTATGTGGCGGTGCGGCCCTTTCTCCAGAGGTGGCTCGTATGTTCATTGGGCTGGGAATTCCTGTTACCCAGGGCTATGGTCTGACCGAAACCAGCCCGGTCATTGCTGCCAACCCCCTGGAAAACAACATTCCCGCATCCGTGGGGCTGCCTCTGCCGGGTGTGGAAATCAATATTTCCTCCGAGGGGGAGCTGCTAACTCGCAGCCCCAGCATCATGCTCGGCTATTGGAACAACCCCGATGCCACTTCAGACATGATCGATCAGGAAGGTTGGCTGCACACCGGGGACAAAGCCCGTATTGAAGATGAGCATGTATTCATCACAGGGCGATTAAAAGAAATCATCGTTTTGTCCACAGGTGAAAAAATCCCACCCACTGATATGGAAAATGCCATCGTACTCGATCCCCTGATCGAACAAGCCATGGTGATCGGTGAAGGCAAGCCCTATCTGTCTGTACTGATCGTTCCCAACCCCGAACAATTCGTACAACTTTGTCGCACAAATGGCTTGAAGCCGGATGATGAGAGCAACTACAGTAATCCGCTTATTCTCGAGAATGTGTTGCAGCGGGTGAAAAATAAACTCAGTGCCTTTCCTGGCTACGCCCGGGTACATCGGGTGGTGGTGTTGCACGAACCCATGACTCCAGAGAACGGGCTGCTTACTCCCACACTGAAATTGCGACGTAACCGAATACTGCTCTATTTCAGTGACGAAGTAAGTGGCTTGTATTCAGGACATGAATAAAGGTGCTTCTGTTTGTGCAG
>CAYXOS010000004.1:0-23390 GCA_964467115.1 uncultured Sedimenticola sp. | reverse complement strand
ACGAAGTAAGTGGCTTGTATTCAGGACATGAATAAAGGTGCTTCTGTTTGTGCAGTTGACTGCTAACGGCTGTTGGCAGTTGCATAGAAGCGTTCAAATCCTGCTACGGAAAATCCTTTCATATATTTCTTGCCAACTGCAATCACTGGCACGCTATGCGTACCATATTTTTCATATGCCTTGCGCCCTTTCACTGACGTATCAATATCGTATTCCTTGAAAGGGACATGTTGCGCTTGAAAGTATTTTCTGGCGCGTTTGCAAACGCCGCACCAGGCAGCAGAATACATAATGACTTTCTTCTTGCGTTTGATTTTGGGTTGTCCCTTGCCCAAATCAGATACATACTCCGCGGCACTGTTTTTTACATTTTCCGGAGCAGCTACCGTATTTTCCCGCACCTCAATTTTTTTACTCTCAACAACTGCGGGAGGTCTGTCACCAAAGTGTATATTGCCATCCTTGTCCTTCCAGCTATAAATATTTCCTGCGTCAACCAGGCTTGTTAAAAAGCAGATTCCCACCATTAGCAACCATCTGCCACCCCTTGCATCCAATATTCGTAACAAAACATACCTCTTTAGAAAGTGCTGATTTATTCTGTACGAAACAAATTATGCCTGAAATATTCGAGAATAAGGGGGAGTTCGCAGTAAATACCCCAGGGCAAGTCGCTCTTGCGCAAGCGCCCCCACCTTGTAACAGGCCATTGCCAGGATTGAATCTCAGCCGTTCATGAATCAGGGACGCTACTATTAACAAGGATGTTGAAAAAGTCCTTCCATGGACTTTTTCAACCAATTTCCCACAGATAATGCATATTTCATGTAGATTTCACGCCCATGGTGCTATAATCTTGCGCCTTCAAGAATATTCTTACTCTTTCGAGAATATTCCCAGGTTTAGCAACTACCTGAGTCCGTGGATTCAGGAACCAATAAAGATTTAGTGATTTTATGGCAAAAGAAGATGTAATTGAAATGGAAGGCACTGTCAAAGAGACATTGCCTAACACTATGTTTCGTGTAGAGCTTGAGAATGGTCATGTAATAACTGCCCATATTTCCGGCAAGATGCGCAAACACTATATCCGGATTCTTACCGGCGACAAGGTCAAAGTAGAAATGACACCTTATGACCTGAGCAAAGGACGTATCGTTTACCGCGAACGCTAATCGATCCTGCGCAGAGATGCCAGATCAGGCCTCTTCTTTCTGGTTCTCGAATTCGAAAACCAGCTCATCATTTTCTACCCGAACCTGCACATGCCCGCCCTCACTGAGGGCGCCAAATAGCAGCTCTTCCGCCAAAGGCTTCTTGATTTTATCCTGAATCAGGCGTGCCATGGGGCGTGCGCCCATTTTGGGATCATAACCTTGTCCCGCAAGCCACAAACGAGCGTCTTCATCGATACTGATGCTTACCTGCTTCTGTGCCAGCAGACCTTCCAGCTCGAAAAGGAATTTACTTACGACACTGCTGATACTCTCCAAAGACAGCGCCTGGAACTGGATAATGGCATCAAGACGATTACGAAATTCAGGCGTAAAGAGTTTATTGATGGCTTCTTTTCCATCGGAACTGTGATCCTGATGAGTAAAACCAATGGAACGGCGACTCATTTCCAGCGCTCCAGCATTGGTGGTCATGATAATAATCACATTGCGGAAATCAGCCTTGCGACCATTGTTATCAGTGAGTGTGCCGTGATCCATCACCTGTAACAACAGATTGAACACATCAGGGTGCGCCTTCTCGATTTCATCCAGCAATAAGACCGAATGAGGATGTTTATTGATCTGCTCCGTCAACAAGCCTCCCTGATCGAATCCCACATACCCCGGTGGCGCTCCAATGAGACGCGAAACAGCATGTCGCTCCATGTATTCGGACATGTCGAAACGAATCAGTTCCAGCCCCAGTATGCGAGACAACTGACGGGTAACTTCTGTTTTTCCGACGCCAGTGGGTCCGGCAAACAGGAATGAACCCACAGGTTTTTGTTCATCGGCAAGCCCGGAACGATTCATGCGAATAGCTGAAGACAGCACATCGATGGCTTCATTCTGACCATAGACGACCATTTGCAGATCTCGGGTCAGGTTACGCAGCGCATCGGTATCCGAAGTGGAGACCTTACGTTCGGGGATTCGTGCAATTCTTGCTACAACGCTTTCAACTTCTTCCACGCCCACGGATTTCTGACGCTCGTCTTCCGGCAACAAGCGAGTCGCTGCCCCGGCCTCATCGATAACGTCGATGGCTTTATCCGGCATATGTCTGTCATTGATATATTTGTCTGCCAGATCTGCGGCCGCCTGCAAGGCTTCATCACTGTAGGTGACATCATGATGTTGCTCAAACCGGCTGCGCAATCCTTTGAGGATATCCACGACTTCATCAAGACTTGGCTCCACAACATCGATTTTCTGAAAGCGCCGATTCAATGCATGGTCTTTTTCAAAAATCCCGCGAAATTCCTGGTAGGTGGTCGAACCAATACAGCGCAGTTCCCCGGATGCCAACATGGGCTTGATCAAATTGGAGGCATCCATGGTGCCACCAGATGCCGCACCCGCACCGATGATGGTATGAATTTCATCGATGAAAAGAATGCTGTCAGGTATCTTTTTCAGTTCCTTGAGCACCGCCTTGAGGCGCTTTTCAAACTCTCCCCGGTATTTGGTGCCTGCAACCAGACCGCCCAAATCCAGGGAAAAAATAGTGGCTTGCTGCAATATCTCGGGAATATCCTTATCAACGATCTTCTTTGCCAAACCTTCTGCAATGGCGGTTTTTCCAACCCCTGCTTCTCCAACCAGCAAGGGATTGTTCTTGCGCCGCCGACACAGGATCTGCACCGCCCTTTGCACTTCATGATCACGTCCGATAAGGGGGTCTATCTTGCCATCTTTGGCATGCTGATTGAGATTCAAGGTCCAGGAATCAAGGGCGCTTGCCTTGTCTTCCGCTTCACCCCCGGCTGCATTCTCTGCTCCCGCTACATTCGCTTCTTCATCTGACGAGTCGCTTTCCACTTTGGAAATTCCGTGCGCCATATAATTGACCACATCCAGGCGCGTGATGCCTTGCTGGTTGAGAAAATATACGGCCTGGGAATCTTTTTCGCTGAATATCGCCACCAATACATTGGCGCCACTGACTTCTTTACCTCCAGAAGCCTGGACATGAAAGATTGCCCGTTGCAACACCCGTTGGAAACCAATGGTAGGCTGGACTTCCTGCTCTTCACCTTCGGGCAGGGTCAAGCTGTTGTCTTCGATGAACAAACGTAAATGTTCTGCCAATACATCCAGATCAGCGCCACAGGCTCTGAGCACATCCACCGCAGAAGGATTGCCCAACAACGCCAGCAACAGGTGTTCAATGGTAATGAACTCCTGGCGCTTGTGAGTGGCGTTGACGAACGCCTGATTCAGCACATATTCCAGTTCCTGGCTTAACATATGTTTGCTCTATATCCTCTATGCTTCTTCCATGGTACACAACAGCGGATGCTGATTTTCCCTTGAGTAGTCATTGACTTGCGCAACCTTCGTTTCTGCAATATCCCGTGTAAACACACCACAGACACCCACACCGCGGGTATGCACATGTAACATGACCTGAGTCGCCTTTTCTTCACTCATACGGAAATAATCCGTGAGTATTTCAACCACAAAGTCCATGGGTGTGTAATCATCGTTCAGCAACAACACCTTATACAAAGGTGGCTTCTTAAGTTTAGGACGGCTTTCCTGGGTTGCAAGTTCCCCGTCCTGGTTATTTTCCTGCTCTTCACTCATTATCTTCGATACTGTTATTGGTTGTAACTACTCAGTGAAATTATATGTAAGGCGGTAAGTTATTGATTATACGGGACGCTGTAAATACATCCATGTAAGCTCTGCAGCAGCATCCCTGCTGCCGAAGCCCGAACAATCAATAACTTAAGCCTCCACTGGTTATAACGCCAAGTAGCTAGTATTGGTTTATCTGACTCAATTCACCCACACACGGGCATTTCGGAATAATCGCATCCAGGGGCTGTCTTCTTCCCAGTCGTCAGGACGCCAGGAATTTTGTACCGCTCTGATGACCCGTTCCGGATGAGGCATCATAATGGTTACACGCCCATCATCGGTAGTAAGACCGGTAATTCCATCAGGAGATCCATTCGGATTGGCAGGATATTTTGCAGCCACTTGTCCATGGTTGTCGATGAAACGCAGGCTCACGCCAACGCCTGGCTGGGCGTTTCCGCGATACTCTGCCCGCCCTTCGCCATGCGCCACCGCGATAGGCATGCGCGAACCTTGCATACCCTGCAACAATATCGAAGGAGAATCCAGCACCTCTACCATTGCCACCCGCGCTTCAAACTGTTCGGAACGATTGCGCACAAAGTGCGGCCAATGCGCCGCACCAGGGATCAACTGCTTGATATTCGACAACATCTGGCAGCCATTGCAGATTCCCAGACCGAATGTATCCTCACGCTCAAAAAATGCCTGGAACTGCTCTCTGGCACGAGAATGGAAGAGTATGGATTTTGCCCAGCCCTCTCCAGCGCCTAGCACGTCACCATAACTAAAACCGCCGCAAGCAACCAATCCCTTGAAAGAAGCCAGGTCAACAGCGCCATTGAGAATATCAGACATATGCACGTCCACGGCTTCGAATCCTGCCTTGTGGAAAGCATAAGCCATTTCCTGCTGCCCGTTTACCCCTTGTTCTCTGAGGATAGCCACAGGAGGTCTGCTGATTTCCAGATAGGGCGCTGCAATGTCTTCTTCAGGATCAAAGCTGAGTTTGGCGCTCAAACCGGGGTTGTCCGCAATAATTTCCTCAAATTCTTCTTCGGCACATTGGGGATTGTCGCGCAAGCGTTGCATGTGCAAGGTGGTTTCCGACCAGACCTGCTGCAATTCCCCGCGAGAGCGTTCCAGCACAACCTCGCTTCCCTGGCTGATACGAATCACTTCATCCTCACGGGTGCTGCCCAGCACATGGCTATGATGCCCCAACTCAGCATCCTCCAAGGTTTTGAGGACATCATCACAATCCCTATGACGTACCTGCAGCACTACACCCAGTTCTTCGTTGAACAATACACCCACAGTATCACCATCCATGCTGTCGATATCAATATCCAATCCACAACGTCCGGCAAATGCCATCTCCAGCAAGGTGGTAATCAGACCGCCATCAGAACGATCATGAGCTGCCAGCAGCAACCCCTCTTGATTCAAATCCTGTACCGCATCAAAACAACGTCTGAGCATATCGGGATCATCCAGGTCAGCACCCACATGCCCCAGTTGTTCATAAACCTGACTCAATGCCGAAGCCCCAAGACGGTTGTGCCCCTTGCCCAAATCGATCAATATCAGATCCGTATCGCCCAAGTCCGTTCGTAGTTGTGGTGTGAGTACCGAGCGAACATCCCTTACCGGGGCAAAGGCAGTGATAATCAGCGACAAGGGCGCAGCCATTTGCCGCTGTTCACCCTCTTGTTGCCATACGGTTTTCATGGACATGGAATCCTTGCCCACAGGAATGGCGATACCCAGTTTTGGACACAGCTCCATGCCCACTGCCTTTACCGTATCAAATAAACGCGCATCTTCATCCTGATGCCCTGCCGCTGCCATCCAGTTGGCAGATAATTTGATCTTGTTCAGAGATTCCACCGGCGCCATCATCAAATTGGTGATGGACTCTCCGATGGCCATGCGCCCCGACGCCGGGGCATCCAGCAATGCCAGAGGTGTGCGCTCACCCAATGCCATGGCTTCTCCGGCATTTCCCTCATAATCTGCAATGGTGACAGCAACATCAGCAACAGGCACCTGCCAAGGCCCCACCATTTGATCCCTTGCCACCATGCCGGTGATACTGCGATCACCAATGGTAATGAGAAAAGTCTTGTTCGCCACCGTGGGTAAACGCAGTACCCGTTCGACAGCCTCATTCAAATCAATATCATCCAGCGCCAACTCCGGTCTGGCAAATGGCTGGTGATGGGTCTCCCGTACCATTTTTGGCGGTTTGCCGAACAACAAGCCCATGGGCATATCAATGGGATTGTTCTCGAAGTGTGCATCCCCCAGCAACAAATGTTGATCATCCATTGCCTCCCCCACAACGGCATAGGGACAACGCTCACGTTCACAAATCGCTTCGAATTCGGTGAGCTTGTCGGCATCGATGGCGAGCACGTAGCGCTCCTGAGATTCATTGCTCCAGATTTCCATGGGCGACATGCCAGGATCATCACAAGGCACGGTGCGCAATTCAAAACGTCCCCCCAGTCCGGCGTCATGAACCAGTTCGGGAAGTGCATTGGACAATCCCCCCGCACCAACATCATGAATGAACAAAATGGGGCTGGCGCTTCCTCGGGCGCAACATCTGTCGATGACTTCCTGGCAGCGTCGCTCCATCTCCGGGTTGGCGCGTTGCACCGAGGCAAAATCCAGATCTTCCGCTGAAGTTCCCGAGGCCATGGATGACGCAGCACCGCCACCCAGTCCAATCAGCATGGCGGGGCCACCCAATACCACCAACGGTGAGCCTGCCGGAAAAGTGTTCTTGATAACATGCTCTTCACGGATGTTTCCTAAACCACCCGCAAGCATGATGGGCTTGTGATAACCCCGTAATTCGTCCCCTTTCGGTCCGCTGACTTGTGCTTCATAGGTACGGAAATAGCCACACAGATTAGGACGACCAAATTCATTGTTGAACGCCGCTGCGCCAATGGGGCCTTCCAGCATGATGTCCAAGGCTGAAACAATGCGCTCGGGTTTTCCAAAATCCTGCTCCCACGGCAATTCCTTGCCTGGAATACGCAAATTGGAAACTGAAAAACCACATAACCCGGCTTTGGGTTTGGAACCTTTCCCCGTTGCACCTTCATCCCGAATTTCTCCTCCAGACCCGGTGGCAGCGCCGGGGTCAGGAGAAATAGCGGTGGGATGATTATGGGTTTCCACCTTCATCAAGATATGAATATCTTCACAATGGGCTTCGTATACCGATGAATCTGGCGATGGCAGAAAACGATAACCTTGAGAACCACGCATCACCGCGGCATTATCCTTGTAGGCCGACAACACATCCTGGGGTGATTTTTCCGTGGTGTTTCGAATCATCTGAAACAGGCTTTTGTCCTGGGCTTTACCATCAATAATCCAATCTGCATTGAATATCTTGTGACGACAATGCTCGGAGTTCGCCTGGGCAAACATCATTAATTCCACATCTGTGGGGTTTCGATTCAGTGCCAGAAAGCTATCGACCAGGTAATCGATTTCATCGTCGGACAACGCCAATCCCAGTTCACTGTTGGCATTGACCAGGGCATCCCTGCCCCCACCCAGAATATCCACCGAGAGATAAGGACGCGGCTGGGCATGCAAAAACAGCGCCTCTGCCTCATCGAAATCATAAAAAACCGATTCGGTCATGCGGTCGTGGAGCAACGCCGCCGCCTTCAGCAACTCGGACTCCGTCAATTCAGATTCCAAGTAATAGGCAACCCCACGTTCGATGCGTTCGATATTTTGTAAGCCACAAACATGGGCAATATCTGTTGCCTTGGAAGACCAGGGAGAGATCGTTCCCGGACGAGGAACCACCAACACCAAAGCACCTCGGGGTTCATGGCTGGCCAGGGCGGGACCATAGCGCAAAATCTGATCGAGTATATCCTGCTGGTCTCCAGATAAATCTTCTGATAATTCAACCAGATGGATAAACTCAGCATAGACTGGCACGGCTTTCTCTAGCGCTTTTGTCAATCGGGTATTGAGTTTTTCCAGACGAAAATCGGAAAGCGCTGGTGCGCCGCGCAGTTTGAGCATTTCAGTGCCTCGGTAGAAACAAATTTAGCTGGTAATGATACCCTGATCTCTGATCCAGAACTAATCTTCAAGCATTCTTTTCCGCAAGTTTTTTGAGCACAAAGGCGGCGGCAGCCATACCGAAACCCGCGGTCACGGGGGTGCAGGAGCCAAACCCACCGCAATTCAACCCCGCATCAGCCACTGGTGTGCATTTGTCCACTATCCTGAGGGGCTCGTCAGACCAGATGGCGGGTACACCAAAACTGCGCTTGGGGTTGCGGGGAAAGCGGTTTTGCTGGCGCAACTGACGGCGAATTTTCGCCAACAAGGGATCCTGCTCGGTACGGGAAAGATCCGTCTGCCGAATCCTGGTGGGATCGATCTGCCCTCCGGCACCCCCAACCGTTACGATTTTGATCCTGTTATTTTTACAATGACTGATCAGTGCTGCCTTGACACGAAAGCTGTCGATACAATCAATAACATAATCAAATTCGGGCGTTATTATCTGATCCAGATTTTCTGTCGTCACAAAATCATCGATCAAACATACTGTCGCCTGGGGATTGATAGACTGAATTCGCTCTTGCATCACAGAGATTTTCGCTCTGCCCAAGCTGTCTTCCATGGCTGGCAACTGACGGTTGATATTTGATTCAGCCACATGATCCATATCGATAAGCGTCAACTGTCCTATGGCGCTTCTTGCCAGTGACTCCACTGCCCAGGATCCCACACCACCCACACCGATGACACAGACTCGTGCATCCGCAAAAGTCTGTAACGAATCAGCGCCATATAACCTTGCTATACCACCAAAGCGACGTTGGTAATCCACCCGTTCCACTCAACATTGAGTACCTAAAGATGTTATATTACGCGGTCTTACCGACTAATTGAAATGTCACCGACAACAAAACGCCAATGTCTCAGGTCAAACTTACGGAATACAGCCATGGTTCTGGCTGCGGGTGCAAAATTGCACCTCGCCTGTTGGATGAGATCCTTCAGGGAAATGTATCCATGCTGCCCGACCCACGATTGCTGGTAGGCAACCAGAGTCGGGATGATGCCGCCGTCTATGACCTTGGAGACGGTCGCTCGGTGGTATCCACTACCGACTTTTTCATGCCCATTGTCGATGACCCTTTTGAATTTGGTCGGATTGCCGCCACCAACGCCATCAGTGATATCTATGCCATGGGCGGAACACCACTCATGGCCATCGCCATTTTCGGTTGGCCCATCGATAAACTCAGTCCTGAAACAGGTCGTCAGGTTGTCGATGGCGGAAGACAAACCTGCAAGGATGCTGGCATCCCTCTGGCAGGAGGTCACTCCATCGATTCTCCCGAACCCATCTTCGGACTCGCCGTCACGGGCATCGTTGACAATGAACAACTGAAACGCAATGACCAGGCAACAGCAGGATGCAAACTGTATCTGACCAAACCTCTCGGAATCGGCATTCTCACCACGGCACAAAAACAAAAAAAACTGGCAGAAGAACATGCGCGAATTGCCCCTGACACCATGTGTCAACTCAACAGCATCGGTGCTGAAATCGCCAAAATTCCTGGCGTGACTGCCATGACTGATGTCACCGGGTTTGGACTCATGGGGCATTTACTCGAAATCTGTCAAGGCAGCAATCTTGCCGCGCATATACAGTATGACAAAGTGCCCCTATTGCCTTCCATAGAACGGTACATCGAAATGGGCTGCTCTCCAGGTGGTGCACAGCGAAATTTTGACAGCTATGGTGAACATTTGTCTCCCATGTCGGATACTCATCGTCAGATACTCTGTGACCCACAAACGTCCGGCGGGCTTTTGGTTGCAGTAACACCCGATGCAGAAGCAGCATTTCAGGATATAACCCACAGCGCAGGTTTGTCTCTGACAGCAATGGGTGAACTGCGGGAAAAAGATACACCGCACTTCATTTCTGTTACCTGAACCTACGGATTCAGGCTCAAAACAGCATTTCAGCAGACACCCAAACAGGCGCCTAAAACATGGAACTACCGGAAATCAGTAATTTCGAGGAACTGTTTCTTAACGACACACCTCTGCTGGATGTTCGCGCCCCGATAGAGTTTCAGGCAGGCGCATTTCCCTCAGCAAAAAATCTGCCCTTGCTCGACGATGAGGAACGACATCTCATTGGTATTCGCTACAAAGAGCAGGGACAACCTGCCGCAATTGAACTTGGTAAAGAACTTATCGATGGTCAACCAAAGGCACAACGCACCGCCCAATGGCAGGAATTTGTAACCCAGCATCCAGAGGGCGTGCTGTATTGTTTTCGCGGTGGTATGCGTTCAAAAATTTCACAGCAATGGATCTATGAAGCAACCGGCATTGCCTATCCAAGAATCAAGGGCGGTTACAAGGCGCTACGCAACTATTTGCTGGATGAGGTCGACCGCTCCATCGAGACCATCAAACCCATAGTTCTTGGTGGAAAAACAGGCGCGGGCAAAACCATTGCCATTCATCGTTTGCAGAATAGCATCGACCTTGAAGGACTGGCATGGCACAGAGGTTCTGCTTTTGGTGGACATGTAACCCCTCAACCGTCCCAAATTGATTTTGAAAACAGGCTCTCCATTGCACTATTGAAACAACGAGCGGCCAAGCGTACCAAACTGATATTCGAAGATGAAAGTAAAGCCGTGGGTTCTCGCCATATACCCCATAAACTCTATGACCATATGTCAATTAGCCCTTTGGTGGTTCTGGATGTATCACTTCAGGAAAGAATTGATAATTCCATACAGGAATATGTTGTTGCCGCACTAAAAGAATACCAACAATTCTATGGTGATGAACAAGGCTTCGATAAATGGGCAGCCTACGCCACTCACAGCTTGAGCCGAATAGAGAAACGTCTCGGCGGACTGCGGTATAAAGAAATGAATCAAAAACTGCAATACGCCATCCAACATTTAAAGCAAACCGGAAGCCCCGATGCTCATGGCGAATGGATCTCGCAATTACTAACTGACTATTATGATCCCATGTATGATTATCAAATAGAAAAAAAGAAGCACCGCATCATATATAGTGGCTCCATGCAGGAAATTCTGGAATATCTACAAAATCGGTAAAACCCAGTAATTTTATATTGATATCAAAACCCACCCAAAACATACCTAAAACATACCTAATTTTTCAAGCATGTCACAAAAACTCCTACACTTTCTGATATTTTCTATATAACAGCCACATAAATATCTATTTATTATTGATTTATTCTAAAGAATCTCTTATATTTTCAGCGTCAACATCTTGATACAACTGTGGAAGCTCTGATTTAGTCTGAGCGGAGTAATGAACGAGATGAGGTTTTCGTATTCAAGGTATCAATCCCTGGTCGTTACGAGGATGTATATCGCAGAAGCCGAAAATATCAGCCATTCAACAACCGCTCATCAATGGATTCAGAAGCTACCCAAGTAGGGTTTTATACATGTGACCGATTGAAAGGTCATGTGTTTTTAACAAGATGATTCATTTTGCTACCTATTCGACGAGGAATATCATGGCTAAAAAGAAATCCCCTGCACGCAAAAAGCAGGTTACTGAGTTATCCGCAGCAGAATTGTATAAACTCGCCAAGAAACGCGAGCAGGAAGAGTTGAAAAAGTCCATGGAAGCGAATAAAGAAAAACTCGCGGCTGCTCGCGCCAAAAGGCGTGAGATAATCGCCAGACACAAGAAAGAGTTGCGAAAAATCGACGCGGAAATTACTCGTCTGAGCGGCAAGCCTGCAGCCAAAAAAGGCAGAAAGTCCGGTGCCAGCGTCACTGAAACCGTTGTTTCTCTCATTGCAGCAGCGGGAAAAATGTCGACAACTGAACTCAAGGCGGCATTGAAAAAGAAAGGCGTTTCTACAAACAACCTTCCACAAACACTGGCCTATCTGAAACGACAGGGGCGCATCACCTCCCCTGCCCGTGCAATTTATCAGGCATCCAAGAAATAAGATCAAAGATACGCCCGTCGACAACATTGTCGGCGGGAATATCTTTGATCACGCAACTATCTTGAGTCCATACACTTCCATACAAAATCGTCTGCAACTGGAAGACGATCTCCCCTATACAGAAAACTGGTCAGCAGCAGCAGACTTCCTTCATCACCTTATCGATGATTGCCTGGAGAACAAACCCGCCCAGATCCTCGAATGCAGCAGTGGGCTCAGCACACTGGTTTTGGCACGTTGCTGTCAGATCAACCAATGTGGACAGGTATTCAGCTTGGAAAATGGACAGGAATATGCAGAAAAAACACGATCTCAACTGCTAGCTCTGGGACTGAATGAATATGCCACGGTGGTTCACGCACCACTTCAGTCATATTCATTGGGAGGAAAGAATTTTGATTGGTACGCTCTTGAACAGTTGCCAACAGAACCCATTGAGCTGTTGGTAATCGACGGTCCTCCCGGGTTTATTCAACATCACTCCCGCTATCCCGCCCTTCCACTATTACGACATTTGTTGGCTGACAACTGCCGCATTTATCTGGATGATGCTGGAAGAGACGAAGAAAAGGAGATCGTTGCCTTGTGGATGAAGACATTTCCTGGCATTCAACACAAATTTTTCTCCACCGAACGCGGCTGCTCCCTGCTTTACTCCGAAACCGTCGGCAAGGACGCATTGTAATTGATATCCCACTCTTTCTCGGCGGCGGAATAATCGCCCTGCGCACCAATATTGCGCCAGAATTTTTTGAAATCCGTTTTAGCCTGCTCCAGTTGAAAGTCCATTCTTTGGGACTTGTTTTCAAGGAAAAAAGCAATATTGCTTTCTACACTCTGAATATAATCAATCGCCAACTGGTAAGCGGTTTGTCCTTCCTGACCACCTAACAGCAAACCTTCTTTGTACGCTTTCATCACGCCAAAATCACTCCGCCGCGCAAAGCTTCTGGCGGTATCCTCCAAATTCCTGTGTAGATGTACATAATAGGCATTGTCACCATATACCTGTTCCAATCGACCCAGAAACCATGCCAGACGGTTATCAGCTTCAATATGCTGGGGAGGATAATTAAAGCGCTCATCTCCAATGCAGCGGATATTACTTTCATGCCCGGCACTGAAATTGGATATATGCTTGCATGCGCGAACAAAGGTGCTCGAACCACAACGTCCTGTATTGAGTATGAAAACATTCATTGAGAATAAATCACTGACTTCCAGGTAACAGAGTCCACTCGATAATGGAGAATCGCCTCTGCCATGGCATTCAGACGCTCATCAACATGAGAGGTTGAGGTAATACTGGTAATCCCCTTGGCTCTTGATCCAAAATTGTGTTCCATATTGGCGATAAACTGCGCCATTTGCTGAACCGCGGGCTGTAGCTCGACAGCTTGATTCCACCAGCAAGATGGGTTCTCCAGGGTCTGTCGCAAACACAAGATTTTCTCCTGCATCTGTTTGTGCTTGTGCAGATATTTTTTTCGCAGCATACCTTCTGTTTCCCGCAGAGTCTGGTCAACAACTTTCCTGCCCGGATCGGTGTTGGGATAATCTCGCTCAACCAGTTGTTCCATGGCAAACAACATAACATCCCCAAAATACTGGCGTTCGAACTCTACAGAAAGATCGACAAGTTCTGAGGCATGAACAATACCGGGGCGAAATTCAGATTTACCAGTTTCTTCCACAGTACGCTTATGCAACATGGGAAGGTTTGCCGTAAGGAAGCCCTCTCCCATATTGTGGGCAAGAATACGCCCCAGAGTTGGTCCCGCCATGCGCAGTTTTTGTGTTGCAAAAGGAATGAAGTACGCCAGCCCTTTATGATTGAAAATATAATTTCCGGTATAAACCGTACGTGCCGGAGCGATACTGGCACCCAACGCCGTATATTCAAAGTAGGTTCTTCTGGTTGGATGCTCGCCATCAAAAAAGTGTTTGAGATTCTGCGCAAATTTCTGCAAACACTGCTGATGGTCATGGGCTCCCTGGATACGACAACCATACTGATAGGTGCTACTGTTGGATTTAAACCCAAACAAATCTGCCATATCATGATAGGCGGCTGGATTGTCAGGCGTTACATGCTGTTGATGAAATTGACAAGACTGCCTCATGTCCAGGGTCTGCATGCTGGATAAAAAGCCCTGCACATCGTCAAGGAAATTTGCTGCCATGACCGCAGGAGAAACTGGCGGATCACCAACAACCTTTCCTGTCAGCATCAGCGTCGATTGCCGGGAAAAGATTCGATCCAGATGATAAAAATAATTTACCGCATAAACATCTTTGTCATTCCCTTCCTGGTTGAGCTTTACCTGAAACTCCTGATCACTATCGACAAAGTAAAACAACTGATTAGTATCAGCCGCATATTTTTCAGCCAGGTACAGATAAGCGATGTTGCGCATGCGGGAAGCACCTTTATGAAAAAAAGCTTCAGGATCGACGCTTCCGAGTACCGCTTCGAGTTTTTCTTGTAGTTGCGCACCCAACCTGGAAACAACGTCGAGCTGCTGCACCTGCCCAAAATATTCGGTCTGCAATCCCTGTTGGGTGAGCATTTGCGCTATATTCTGATGCGCTTCGATACTTGAGGCTTGTTTTGAATCATCTGCAATCAACACCGAGATTTTCTTTATTTCGCCATTTGGCAAACAGCCATAAGGAAAACGCTGACTCAATGACAACAGGCTCTGCAAACAAGCTTGCAACTGCCCTGGCCTGTCGGCTACAGGAATCACTACCAGAATATTATGGCGACAATCTGGCTCGGTGGCCATCAAATACGCATCGAGCTCCTTGACCAAATACTGGTATTGCTCAAGCGCTGTTTTATCCAAGCCATTCTTCAACGCCGCTCTTTCCGCCACAGAAAAAACCTTGTCATAGTAGTCGAGTAATTCAGCTGATGATTTTAATTGCAACGGGGAATCAGGTTTTTCCAGTTCACTGTTTTCCGCAATAAACTTGTTCAGTACCGGAAAATCTTGCTCGTTCATTTGCTTGCTGTTATCGACGGGAAGAATAATTTGGGAAGGTATCTTTATCCAGGGGAAGTTCAATCAGATTGATAGCGCTGGTCAGATCTGTTTCAGAAAAAAGCCGGCTGACATCGTCTTCTGACTCGACACGCAGATAATTGATACCAAAAGATTGAGCCAGCCTTTCATAATCAGGATTGATGAAATCACAGTCGATGAACCGTTGTTCATATTGTTGATACTGGTTTTTGCGGATCAATCCCATTGTGGAATTATTGAACATGAGGATGTTGAGGGGTATGTGGTAATTCACCGCGGTCATAATTTCCATACAACACATCTGAAACCCCCCATCTCCCAATATGGCGAAACAGGGATTTTGCTGATGAAACTGCGCCCCGATGGCAGCAGGAATGGCGTGTCCCAATGATGAAATACCGGAATTGGGGAAATAGTGGTTGCTGCTGGAAACCTTGAAGAAATTTTGGGCAAAGATAATATTGTCATCGAATACCACAGCCGTTTGCGGAAAATTTTCAGACAATTCATTGAAAAAATGTTCAACCACGGAAAACCCTGTCTGGAACACCTTATAATCATTCCCGGAATCATCCTGGGCATTTTCCACTACAGTAAATCCCGTTGTGCCCCTTACCTGGCGCTGGTCTGTTTTTTCCAATAGTTGTTCAAGCACCTGTCCAATATCGCCATGAATCGCCAGATCTGCCTGGAAAACTTTTTGCAATTGTCCGGGATCGATATCGATCTGAACTATGGTTTTTCCCCTGGTTAACTCTTCATCCCAAACATAGCTGGTTCGCTCGTTGAATGAGGCACCCAGAATCAACAGCAAATCCGCCTGCTCTACAATATAGCGATAGGCATGTCCACTGGATGAAACCCCCAAGCTTCCCAGAGAAAGCGCCGAATCTTCACTCACCACACCTTTGCCCTTGAGACTGGAGGCAACAGGAATATTCATTTTCTGACTGAGTTTCTGCACCACAGATTGGGCATCACCAAGAATGCAACCATAGCCCGCAATAATAACCGGGGCAGAAGATTTCTGTAGCAATGCCAGCAACTCATCGATATCGCCACAATTTCTGACCGGTTTTTGTGGCTGGCGGGAGGTGACAATGGAATCCAGGCATTGGTCGTCTATCATTTCCTTTTGTACATTGTAAGGAAAACTCAACAACACTGGCCCCGGATTATCTGACAATAAAATTTGGGAACTGCGATTCAATACGTTGACCAGATAATCACTACGCTCAACGATTTTATTGTATTTGGTAATCCCCTGAAACAAGGCAATCTGATCTATGCTTCCGCCTTCACCGGAACTCTCCTGCAACCCACCCCGGCCAAAAATATGGGTGGAGGTTTCTCCCGTTATCGCCAACACCGGTTGTTTATCCGCATAGGCATTGGCAATACCGGTCACCAGATTGGTCGCCCCTGGTCCCGCTGTAGTGATACAGGCACCAATCCCTCCCGACAAGCGAGCATAGCCCCCAGCCATGAAAGACGCGCCTTGTTCGTGTTTCACCAATACGGTTTCGATACTGGAATCATACAGACTGTCATACACAGGCAGTATATGCGCACCCGGCATACCGAATATGTGGCGGATACCCAACCGCTCCATATATTTGACTATCAGCTCACTTACGGTCACTTTCATTGGATCATTTGGTGAAGATGAGCATTCTGGGCGCAAGATGCGGATTCATGAGGTGTTCAGAGCTTCATTAAATAAGGATCAAGTTGCGCACGATACTAGGATATGAAGGCATTATCAATAACACCGGGTGTGAATGGCAAGTCGCTGGAAATCCTTCCCGGGAACAGGATATGATTGCTTGTATAACACCTTTCAATCAAGCCCCCCGGAGTCCCCATGTTCAAAACCAGCCCATTTATGTTGTTGCTACTGATGCTACCTTCCTTGTTGATGGCAGAATCCTGGGAAAGTTGCCGTAGCATTGACGCTGACCAGGCACGCCTTGCCTGCTACGATCAATATGCACAGACTCTATCTTCACAACAAGCCAAACCGACAGTGGAAGATCAAAAAGCAGCTTTTGGTCTGCCAAAAACATCTCCTGCTGACGATATCGAGGCAATAACTGCCCAGGTCACGAATATAGAGAAATTTTCTCACGGCTCCCGTCTCATTTATCTACAGAATGACCAAGTCTGGCGTCAGGTTGGAAACAGTTCCCAGCCCAAGCTGAGAACGGGCGACATGATCACCATAAAACGCGGGGCACTCGGTTCCTTCGTCCTGAAAAAAGTCGGCAGCAACCGCAGCATGCGGGTAAAGCGCTTCAAGTAGATCCATTCCGGTGTGAGGGGTCGGAGTCAAATCAGGGTAATATCGAGAAATTCAATGATTTGGGGTGATTTGACTTCGACCCCTGATGTTCCCGGATAAACCCTTACTGAGTTGCCAACATCGACATACGCACCAATTCCGCCAAAGACCCTGCCTGCATTTTGTCCATGACCTTGGCGCGGTGAGCTTCTACGGTTTTTGCTGAAACCCCCAGGGCATTGGCAATTTCTTTGTTCGATTTTCCTTCTGTCACCATATCCATCACTTCATGCTCTCTGGGAGTCAGCAGAGACAAGCGTGATGCCAGCTCCGCCCGCTGTGATTGCTGCCAACGTTGTTGCTCGTCAACGGACAAGGCATTTCTGATCGCATCCAGCAACAGTTCATCATTGAAGGGCTTTTCGATGAAATCAATCGCGCCCTCTTTCATCGCTCTTACTGACATGGGTACATCGCCATGTCCGGTAATAATAATGACGGGAATATTGATTTCGTGGCGCTGCAAATATTCCTGCAATTCCAGCCCACCCATGCCCGGCATACGCACATCCAACAGCAGGCAACCGGAACGCCCTGGATAATAGGCTTCCAGAAAGGCTTCAGCGGAAGCGTAGCATTCCACTGACAACCCCACAGATTCAATCAACCATTGTAAAGAACTACGCATGGCTTCGTCGTCATCTACCACGAATACGGTGGTGGACTGGGGGGGTGTCTGATTTTCATTCATGAAGCAATACTCTCTGGGATGACCCGGCTTTCCGGCAATTCTATAGTGAACACAGTTCCTTTTCCTGGCAAGGAATCCGCCATGATTCTACCATTATGCTCAGCCACAATAGTTTGACTGATCGACAATCCCATACCCATACCGGTTTTCTTGGTACTGAAAAAAGGGTCAAACAGGTGTTTCAGGTCTTCCAGGGCGATGCCACTGCCATTGTCCTTGACACGAATATAGACCATCCCTGCGGCCATCTGCCCTGTTTCTATCTGCAACTGACGATCCAAATCAGTCTGCCCCTGCAACGCATCCAGGGCATTTCTGAGCAAATTCAGAATAACCTGCTCAATCTGTACGGGATCAATTCTGGCAATGACAGGGCTGCGACTCAATTGCAATTCGATGGCAATTTTCAGCTTCTGCCTGTCATGGGCTATCAATGCACAGGCATCTCTGACCAAGCTGTTCAAATCCGTATGTTCCCGCACTGGCTGCTGTCGAGTTACCATTCCCCGCAGACGCTTGATGATTTCTCCCGCACGTTTTGCTTGAGCTGAAACCTGCTCCAGGGCCTGGATCAGCTCTTCTTTTTCACCAATTCCCAGGCGAATACGCCGGGCACAACCATTGGCAAAATTGACAATGGCTGACAGGGGCTGATTGAGTTCATGGGCAATACCTGTTGCCATTTCTCCCATGGTACTGAGGCGTGAGACGTGGATCAATTCGTTCTGACGATGACGGGCTTCTTCTTCTGCCTGGCGGATGGCGGTGATATCCCTTCCATACACATTGACATAGGCGGAGCTTGCAACAGGTGCCAGCAACAACGAAAAAATACCATCACGGCTCTCGATCTCCACTTCCCTGGCACGCCCACTTTCGAGGGTTTTTTCCACCAGGCGTTTCCAGAAAATCGGTACCGTCTGCATCCGCTTGCAGCCCCAGTATTCCAACAAGGCATCACTGGCCTTATTGGCGTAGATCACAACCCCTCGCTGATTGATGCGCAATACGGGTAGCGGACTCTCCCCTGGAAACGCTGCCAGACTGGAAATCTCCTGTGCCTGGCGTTTGCGCTCTGATATGTCACGGATATAGGTGGTGAAAAACAATTTGTCTTCGAGCATCACTGGCTTGATCGCAACTTCAACCGGAAAACGTCTGCCATCTTTGCTACGGGCGCTGAGTGTGCGCAATACTGCAGGTGAATCAGGTAGCTGCTCCTCCAGACAATCAGACAGCAAACTGATGAATGCCTCCCGAGAACCCTTGTCCAGTATCAGTTCATCCACCGCCTGCTGCAACACCTCCTCACGACTGTAACCGAATACGTTCTCTGCGGTAGGATTGAAATCAACAATATGCCCCGCCTGATCGATGGTAACAATAGGATCAAGAGAAGCATCCAATACCGCCATTTTCAGCGCTTCACGTTCCTGTATTTCTGCGGTGTACTTTGCCCGCATCTCCTCCCGAGCCTTCATCACCGCCTGGGTAAAACTGCGAATCCAATCTTCCATGATAAGTAACTGATTACCCCCCGTCGGTTTGGGGTGCTCGATTTGGAGCGCACGACTAGAGAATCTCGCCACCCGTCTCAGCAAACGGTTGATGCGACTGGATATAAGCATAAACAGCAGCACGAAAATGAAACCGACAATCGCCGCCCCAGTCAGGCGATGGCGACGTTCTACAGCAACAATACTTTCCCGGGTCGCATCGATCACATCTTTGGAAATCAGGGTCGCAAACAACAAATTCAGTGGAGAATTGCCATATTCAAAAAAAGATTGTGCGGTAATCACGTAATTTTCTTTCAATTCATCAATGCGTGCGCCGTTGAGTAGCTCTGTATTACGGCTACTGGCAAGAATGACCTGACTTTCTCCGTCCACCAATGCCACAGTGGTTTGGGAAGTGCTGGCGCGTTGCTGGGAGGCATTGAGAAAGGTTTTATCGATGCTGACCAACAATACCAACGCACCCATCAGGTTATAACTGGCATCCTCGACTCTTTCTGCAATCAGCACGTACAGCTTTCCATCCAATTTGGTGATGTAAGCCTGGCGACGTTTGTCAGCCAAAGCATGCTGCAATTCCACTGCAGTTTCCTTGGGTAGTTGCTGATCGCCCAACTGATAGATTTCCCTGATGTTTCCTTTTAAATCAGCAAGTAATGCGAGACTTGGCTTTACCGGCAAACCCTCGATGGCACCTTCTGGCAACCACACCGGAGGCTTCTTCACATACGATAGGGGCGCATCACCATCATTTGAAAACCAGAACACAGGCTCAAGATAATCTGCCATACGACGATGATGAGCCAGCAAGCGAGTCGTGTTCACATAGGATTGGGTAAAGCTGTCGAACCGCGCCAGAGATTCACTGGCACGCGTCTCCAGCTGACCACTGAGTTCTTCATCGAAAATATTCCCGATGGCGCGGGTCTGAATGGGATCGATCACAATCCACACCGCGGCACCGGTCAACAAGCCAAACAGTGCCGCCAACACCGGCATGGGAACCCGGCGCAAGATTTTTCTGAGAAAATATCGACGTGACTGTGACATGCTCTTCATATTACTATGAACCGGTTTTCGCAGGTAAAATTAGCCCGGAAATTTCATAAATTCACGTGATGATCGTGCAGGAGATTGTTTTCACAAGGGATTTTCTGAAGGCGTCGCGTATCTGCGATTACGCGCAACTGAAGAAAATCCCTTGTGGAAACAAGAAACAAGCAAGGGTTCATGTAATTTATGAACTTTCCGGGTTAGAACATATGAATAAAACTTCCATAAACATAGCCGATGCTGCCGAACCGGGGTTATTTCGCATACTGGCTGCGATTTTTTACGATAGCGTTCTCGTCGCCGCCCTGATGATGGCCGCCTTTACGCTCATATATCTTCCCCTGGCAATAGGATTTGGCATGGAAGACCTTCAGGAGTACCCTATCTATAAAGCTGCTATGAGCCTGTGGATGCTCAGTGTAGGTATTGGTTTTCATCTCTGGTTCTGGACCCACGGCGGGCAAACCCTGGGAATGCGCGCTTGGCGCTTGATGCTGTTTTCCAATGATGGCTCTTCTCCCACATTCAGGCAGGCAGTGGTGCGCTATGCTGTTGCCATCATCTCTTTACTGGTGCTGGGATTGGGCTTTGTGTGGATAATGATTGATCCACAAAAGCGGAGCTGGCACGACATTGCTTCTGGCACCCGACTGGTATTGGTTGACCCAAACAAAACCTGAATCATGTTCCTGTTTTCGATACTACTGATTGGATTGTTACTCTCCCCCGCTACTTCCCTGGCAGGGGTAAGCCTCTCAGATGGTGACGACTGGCGTCTTCCTGCCTGGTCATTACCTGTGGACGATACCCGTTTTTATTCAGAGGAAGCGTCACCTGCAGATCAGGTTAATACCCATGTCATCGACCTCAGTTGGCGACAGATAAACCCCAGCCCGGGTGTTTTTTCCACCACCAACACGGGCACTGCTGCTGGCCTGACATTTCCCTCATTACAAACCCAACTCAACGCAGGCGGCACATACTGGCTGAGAATATGGGTAACCGGAGAAACCTGGGCACCGGACTGGGTGAAGGCAGACTGCAATATCACTCAGACCTGGCTGGATCATGATGCCCAGGATCGGCACCTGCCGATTTGGAATAGTTGTGTGTGGACACATGTAAAGAACATGTACCGCCAGGTATTTCTCAACTGGGGGTTGATCCAAGATCCAAATCTGTTGTTCGTGCATGTCCCTGGCGGATTCTATTACACGGAATTCGATTTCGATATTCCCTTCCAGGCTGCAAATGATGGTTTGAGCTTCTCTGAGTTCAACAACTGGTTCCAGCAAGCCATGCCAGAATTAGTTGCCATTGCCAATGGCGAAAATTCGATTCCAGAAGATGATTACGCATGGAAGCTGGTTTACACCGGTGAAGACTATCCCTTTGATTCAACCTGGAATGGTGCCACCAATTTGTTTGCCAAGGATGCTGTACAAGCGGGCATGGGTATTCGTAACGGAATAAGCGAGTTATTCAATTTCCACCTGAATCATACGCCCGCTTACGGCGCTGCCATTTCCAACAACGGTCATATCGAAATCGATGAGGATTGGCCGCTGTTGACTGACAAGCGCACCATCGGTGCTGAAAACGAATGTTATAACGCCTGCGGTGCCACAGCCAAAGACCTCTACTACGCAATCAAGATGTCTAACCTTAAAGCCCTGCAAATGCGTACCAAGCGTTTGTACGTGGTTCCTGAGGACAGTTATCTGGCAACATATCCTGAACTTTGGAACTGGGTGCGTTTGTCTCTCGGGAAACAGCGCAACAACAGCGCCGATGCCTGGGTGGCGCTAAGAACGGCACAGGACAAATATTGGCTGGATGATGACAGCCACACCTGGAATGGCGCGCCTTGGGTACGCAATCTGGAACGTTGGCTGGTACAAAAAGACATCGGCTCAGACGGCATCACACGACGTGGCACCGATCACCGCATCAATGAAATTGGTAGTGACAATGGTGAGTCCTGGGAAGGCAGACGCAGCGACAAAGCCAACGGTCAAAATTATTTTTATTTCTATGTTGACGACGTGTTCGCCCTTGCCTATCACCAACAATGGCAGTTGAAAATCACCTTTGTCGATACCGGCACCAAGGACTGGTGGGTCGAATACTCCGACGGACAACAACGACTCAACAGCGATCCGGTAACGCGTAGCAACAGCGGCAGAATCAAAACTGCGACCATAGACCTGCCTAATGCCAAATTTGAAAATCAACTCAGCAATTCAGCCGATTTCCGTATCTACAACGGGGGGCTGGAAGACCTGGAAGTACGATTTGTGCGCCTCATCAAAACCCGCCGTCCTGTTGTTGCACACATCTATGAAGATGGTTTTGAAAGCCCACTTCCATAATAGGCTCTTAGCCCGCACAAAAAAACGGAGCCGTTTGGCTCCGTTTTATTTCCTGCCTTTCTCAAGGAAGGATGTCGGCAGGTCTGCAAACAGACCTGCCAGCAATCTGATTGCTTAGACCGCTACGATGTTCTCTGCCTGAGGACCTTTCTGACCCTGGGTAACAGTGAACTCAACTTTCTGGCCTTCAACCAAAGTTTTGAAGCCAGTGCCAGTGATGGCGCTGAAATGAGCGAATACGTCTGGGCCGTTCTCTTGCTCGATGAAACCAAAGCCTTTAGCTTCGTTGAACCATTTAACGGTACCGGTAGTAGTAGACATAATAATATCCTATTTAATTCAAGAGTAATAAAGCCCTAAATCGGGCAGTTTTGCTAGAAGTGTTGCGTTTACTTATGAAGAACAGAACGAGGAACTACAGATGGAACTTCGAAATGGTGTGCATAAATATAAGACGTACTTTCAAGCTGAGGAGAATTATATACACATTTACCCCACAGTCAACACTAATATAGCATTTGCTTATACTTGAACCCGATGGCTCAG
>CAYXOS010000003.1:14235-36944 GCA_964467115.1 uncultured Sedimenticola sp. | reverse complement strand
TGGGTGAAAGATTATGTGCATCAATCGTTCGCAGTAGACCTCTGTTTGTGGATGGGAACTATCTAGTAAAATATAGCCCAATAACCACTTTTCCGATACCCATTCCATGAGCAATCCTTGTAAACGCAGTATTCTTATCACTGGTTGTTCCAGCGGCATCGGTTACCATGTCGCTCACGCTCTGAAAACTCGAGGGTATCAGGTAATCGCCAGTGCCAGGAAAGAGACAGATGTGCAAAGACTCCAGGCAGAGGGGCTGAATTGTTTGCTTCTGGATTTAAATAGTAGCAGCAGCATTCAGCATGCGGTCTCCCAGGTATTGCAGCAAACCGAGGGGAAACTGTACGCACTTTTCAACAATGGTGCCTATGGACAAGCAGGTGCTGTAGAGGATTTGAGTCGGGACACATTGCGTGCACAACTGGAAACCAACCTCCTGGGTTGGCATGAATTGACCTGCCAGATTATTCCCGCTATGCGTAAGCAAGGCGAAGGGCGCATCATTCAAAACAGCTCTGTACTGGGATTCGCTGCCATGCCTTACCGCGGCGCCTACAATTGCTCGAAATTTGCCCTGGAAGGTCTGACTGATACCCTGCGACTGGAGCTGGCAGGCACAGGCATTCAGGTTTCATTGATTGAACCAGGTCCAATCCGCTCCAGGTTTAGAAAAAATGCCTATGAGATGTTTTTGAAGAACGTCAATGTAGAAAACAGTTTCCACGCAAAACAATACCGCAATCAGATCGCCCGCATGAAGAAAGAAGGTGATGCTGCGCCTTTTACCCTCGGCCCCGATGCCGTTTTGAAAAAGCTGATCCATGCTCTGGAAAGCTCACGCCCCAAGCCACGCTACTACGTTACCTTCCCCACTTATTTATTTGGCTATATGAAGAGGTTGCTGTCTACCCGCATGTTAGACAAATTAATGAAGGGCGCTTCTGGTGGCGGTAAAAATTGAGGGGATTATTTCTTCAGATTTGGCGGGAGAAATAGCGCTGCAAGAAAGCATCCAGGCTTTCGCTGCTATCTGCTTCCAGTTGTTGCTGTTGTTGCAGCGATTGCCGCCCCAGTTCCTGCATATGATCACGGAAATACTCATCCAATTGCAGGCCAGAGAAATAGCGCCATTGTTCTTGAGAAAGACGCCTGGCAAATTGATAGAAACCTTCACCATTCTCTCTCATTTCCCGCAGCATTCTCCCCGAAGGGGTCAGATCAGGCTGCTGGACTTTTTTCTGTTGCTGCAACAAGCTTTCGACATAATCGCTGTCCTGAGTCTGTTCCGCCAACAATGCCACCAGAGGTTGCATTGCCTGCAGAATTTCTTCTGCCCAGTCCCTGAACAATACCGCCTTGCCTCCTCGCTGGAGCTTCAACAAGGGATCACGTCCCTGCTGGGCAACCCAAATGAGATTTCTGTCGATCTCCTTACGCTCTACACAAGTTATTTCCGCGCTGTCGCGCAGCAGGCAATACAGCAAAAACCCATGTAAAAATCGAAGTTGCTGATCATCAACCCCTAGCGGATGATAGGCATTGACATCCAGCGACCTCAATTCCACATACTGAATACCCTTCTCCATCAACGCACGACTAGGGGTTTCCATATCTACTGGCGGTTGCTTGGGACGAACCGAACTGTAGTATTCATTTTCAATTTGCAGCCGATTGGCATTCAACTGCCGATATTCCCCATCCACTTTTACCCCGATCTCTTCCCACACGGGGCAAACTGTCTTGGTGGCACAGGCCAAGCTTTGCACATAGTCTTCAAGACTGTCATAGCAGGCCTTGACCCCCATCCCTTCTTCTTTACGATTTTGGTAACCGATATCACCCATTCTCAGGGATGTGGCATATGGCTCGTAATAGGTCGTATCGTCAAACACCAACAAGTCTGGTTCCTTATTGGCGAAAAAGGAACGGCATACCGCCGGAGATGCGCCAAATAGATAGGGGATAATCCAACCATAGCGCTGAATATTTCGCACCATCCCCATGTACTGGGTATCGCGAAAATCTCGCAGGCTCTGGGTGTTGCCCAATAGTTTTTGGTACATGGGCCAAAATTGATCGTCGATGGAATAATTGAAATGCACACCGGCAATCACCTGCATCACTCTGCCATAGCGGTTTCCCAATCCCACCCGATAAATATATTTCATCATTCCATGATTTGAACTTCCATAGCGTCCTATGGGAATACTATTCTCATCGGCGAGAACACAAGGCATGCTGGTTGCCCACAGCAATTCTTCATCCAGATTTTCCTTGATGAACAAATGCAGATTTTGCAGGCAATCCAATGCCTCGGAAAATTGCTGGAACGGCGGAGTGACCAACTCCAGAAGTGCTTCAGAGTAGTCCGTAGTAATGTGGGGATGAGTAAGCGCAGCACCCAGTTGACGGGGATGATCCGTCAGCGCGATGCCACCATTCTTGGCTACACGCAGACTTTCCTTTTCCAGCCCGAACAATCCTTTGCACAACAAGGCTGGATCGCCGTCCTGGGAGATACGATCCAGCACCCTTCGTATCGAAGGTAAACCTGAAGGCATGAGAGATCAGTTTGCCTGGGCAGTAACAGGTTGTTTCTGACGGATATAATCAGCAAGAATCCTCGCAGTTTCTTCCTGCATGATGCGATTTATACCTTCCGGGTCTTCTTCGGCATCAGCAACGTCATCTTCGTCATCAAGTTTTTTCAAAGGCTCCAGCCCCCGCAATTTGCGTAACTTGTTGTGCCGATCCAACGCACGTTGTTCACGTTGCTCCCACTCTTTTTTGCGTTCACTTTCCAACAAAGAGACTTCTGTTTGGTCTTGCAGTTTATTCAGCTCCTTATTTTGTTCGATCAGAAACTGGAAGGCTGAATCAGTCTTCATGCGCTGCTCATGTTTGCGCTGCAACATGGAGATCTTGGGTGCGTCCATATGATGATAACGGGCGGGTTTGATGGTCGTCCAAGGCAAGGCATTGTCCAAAGAGCGCTCGCCATGCTTACCTGAGCCTTCTGCCGTAGGAAAGGTCAGATCAGGCACCACGCCTTTGTGCTGGGTACTGCCGCCATCCACTCTGAAAAACTGTGCAATGGTCAAGCGCAAACGCCCCAGATCTTTTCTTCCCCGGGCAAACTGCCCCAAATCAACCAGGCTTTGCACCGTTCCCTTGCCGAAGGTAGGTTCTCCAACAATCAGACCTCGTCCATAATCCTGAATGGCAGCGGCAAATATTTCGGATGCAGAGGCGCTATTGCGATTGACCAGCACCGCCAAAGGCCCACTGTAAACTTCCTCGGGATCCGTATCACGCTCCACGTCGATTCTTCCCTGGGAATCCTTGACTTGAACGACAGGACCTTGAGGAATAAACAAACCTGTAAGTTCGGTTGCCTCGGTCAAGGAGCCACCACCATTGTTTCTTAAATCCACAATAATTCCGCTAACTTTCTCTTTCTGCAAGTCAGCAATGAGTTTTCTGACATCACGGGTAGTGCTGCGGAAATCCTTGCTTCCACTTGCCTGACCCCGAAAATCCCGATAAAACGCAGGAATATCGATAACCCCGAAACGCTTGCCATCGATATCGAGAATACTGGACTTGGCAGCCTGGTCTTCCAACTTGATCTTGTCTCGCAAAATAGAGACGATTTTGGTTGCTGCATCCACACCCGCTGATTTGGGCAATACACTCAGGCGCACAATGGTATCTTTCTTGCCGCGAATTTTTTCTACCACATCTTGCAAAGGCCATCCCACAATGTCTTCCATTTCGCCTTTTTTCCCTTGCGCCACACCTACGATACGATCGCCTGCATGAAGCTGACCGCTCTTGTCTGCAGGGCCTCCAGGCACAACTTTCTGCACCGTTGTATATTCGTCATCTGATCGTAATACAGCACCAATTCCCTGCAGAGACAAGCGCATGGAAATATCAAAATTCTCTGATCTTTCAGGAGACATATAGGCGGTGTGGGGTTCGATACTGAGGGTATAGGCGTTTACGAATGTCTGGAAAACACTGTCAGCATCAAGCTGGTGAATACGACGGCGTAGGGTGTTGTAACGTTTTTCCAACGTTTCCTTTATCTTCTTTTCTTCCTTGCCCGCAAGACGCAACCCCAGAATATCGTTCTTGACACGCTTGCGCCATTGATCGTCGAGCTCTGCTCGATCTTTGGCCCAGGGCGCTTTTTCACGATCGAATTGGTAGGATTCGTCTCTGGTAAAATCGAACGAATTCTTCTTCAACAGGCTTAGCGCCAAATCTACCTGTCGATCGACGTTGCTACGGAAGCGACGGAAAATATCGAAGGCTGGCTCAAGTTTTCCATCTTCAATCGCGTTATCCAGCTGGTATTTGTACTTGCTGAATTCGTCCACATCCTTCTGGGTGAAGAAACTCTTGTTGGGATCAAGAGAGTCCAGATAGCGATCCAGTATTTTGCTGGACAAAGCATCATCCAACACCACCTTGCGATAGTGGTAGCGCTCCAACACACGGTTGACGATAAGTGCCGTCTGACGTTGTACATTGTCAGGAATCAAAGCATCCATGGACACTTCTTTCGCTACAGCAAACACGCTGGTACTTGCCCCGATGAGGCACAATGTACACAGCCAATGAGTCAATATCTTCTTCATAAATATTTCCGTAAAGGTTATCTGGAAAAACTCAATCCTTTTCCCAAAGGTTGGCGCAAGCCTATCGCCAAATCCAGATATTCGTCATCCTGCGGATCGATATAGCCATGTCGCAGGAGAAAATCAATAATCACCAGGTTGCAGTTGAGTTTGAATTCGTCGGTTTCTCTAACCAGACGCGCCACCTCATCAATAGGCAGCAATACAAAGGATTCTACCTCACCATCGGTGTTTTGAGGCTCAAACTGTGGGGAAAGTTCCAAATCATAACAATACAATATGTCGGGTCTATAGCCTCGCTCCGCCACTCGATTGTAACTAACCATGCCCACGGGAACAGCCTGCGCCGCCATATCCGGGGGTATATTTGCTTCTTCTGCACACTCCTTATAGAGATTGTCTTCCAAACTGATACCCCAAGGCAAACCTCCTGCCACCATATTGTCCAGCCTGCCGGGATAAATCAAGCGATCTTTTGCCCGTCGACCCAACCACATGTACAGGCCATCGTCACTATTGACATAACCATTGAGGTGTTGACCAAAGGCTCTAACCCCAAAATAGGCCGCCACAGCACGATCCATCACGCACATGGCATCTTTCCTCGCTCCGGGCGTAACCGGGTACAACTCCCCCATAGGCGCAGATACCAGGCCTCTTTTTGCCAAATCCAGGGAGATTTCAGCCAGTGAGTCACTACGAGCACCAAAATCGGTTAGACCGGGGTTCAGTTCGACACAGTTATCACTAACTTGGAATACCGATGGGTAGTCTCGCAAAGAATCAGCCAACCGGGGGCGTAACCATCCAACAACCCGCTGATCGATGAGCCAGGGCTTAAAGACCTCTTCCAACACAGGATTGCATTGCCGTATATGCCTAAGAAAGCCACTTTTATCCATGCTCTTCTCCAATGTATCCACTGCTTGCCCACTGAATCCAGATGCCCCCCGGACGGTGACCCAGATCTCCGAACCTGGCTATTTTATTGCCAGGGAACAAAGAAAGCACATGGAAAATTGAATATTCAGAAAAAAATCTTCACCCCTCACATCCAACCCAGGGAGATACAAGAGCATCTGAACATCAACAAGCAAAGGAAGTTTCGACGTCTTCGGTAGGATCAGGATGACGTCTGAAATATTGCACAATAAAACCGTTGGGGCGCTCTGTTTTCCTGGCTCGGTTATTGTTCAAACCCGTCCGCAAACAAAAAACTGCCAAGAAATTCAAACGCGCCGATATCCCAGGAGGTTCCTATGGGTCTGGGGTTTCCGTCGTAGTCCTTTCTGATATCGATCCCATACAAGTCGAAGAAATCCTGGAAAGCAGAGGCTGACATACCTACATCCGCGGCTCCGCTGCCCACACTCAAGCGAAAATCATGGCCAATAGGATTTTGGTAAAGAGGATTCTCTATTATATTGTCGATGCCAAAGGGATAGGCATCAAAATCAGATGAAACACTAAACACTTCCGCTGCTGCTGTACTTCCTGTCCCCAGCCTCAACAAGACATCATCTCCATTTTGCCAGAAAAGGTTGTTCTCCCAACGACTGTTGGTATATATCTGTGGAGGTTCAATATACATATGAGCCCCAAAGAGCTGTCCCCGCATACTTGATATCAGATTATTCTGAACATATAGAACTGGCGTGGCCCAACGATCAGCCTGAATAAAAAGATCGGCATCGTGCACCGTGTTGTTGACAATATGCGTATTCGGGTTGGTTTTTTCGATCTTTATGGCTGCCTGTTTTATATCGTAGATTACATTTCCGACTATCCACAGATCGACCGCTTCCTCCACTCTGATTCCCTTTTCACTACTGTATATTTCATTGAACAATATTGACGTTCTGAATGGATAACCATCAGCTCCGACAATTATCGCAGCGACTTCGGCAGTAGTTCCTTCCGGGGGCTCATAATAGTCATGAAATTTATTCTGCGATATGACCACATCTTGCGCGTATTTCAGTGCCACACCAACTTCTTTGTCCGAGTAGAACTCGTTCTTTCCTATATATATATAACGAGGAGGATCCAAGTCGCATCGATTACATGCTTGAAAACCATTTCCACCATTATTATATATCTTGTTATTCAGCACCCAGTATCTCTGCCCTCCTTCTCCTCCCTGGACACCATGATTATCCTTGGTCAAGGTTCGCCAATTGTCATGTATCTCATTCCCGTATACCACAATGTCTTGACCCTGCATATTGACTGTAGGATTCAACGCACCAGTACTGTCCACCGGGTTATGTACTTCACTGTTCCTTAAAACCCCATGTGAAACCCCCGGGTCAAATCCAATCGTCACTTTATCGTAGTATTCAAAATTTTCGACAATAAAATATTGCCCCTGAAACGTCAGTTGCAATCTTGGAGAGTTTCCACTAACACCGAGTATTTTCACGCGTCCAGCAGGCCTCATCCCTCGAATAAAAACTGGTTCACCCACCGTACCATTCATTTCATAGGTGGTATATGTAGGAGAATCATAAGGTCCGCCATGCACCTGAACAACGCTTCCTGCCAACAGTACCGTGGGTATGGTCAGCCTTGGTTTGCCGGGGTCGCCATTTGGGTTGTTAGAATCAGTTGCATTCGGGTGTGTATTGTCTACATAATGAGTGAAGTAGGTATCATCCCCATACACACTCTCTACCGTTTCGTTGATCCCAAAATCTGGTGCGGGGATGCCAACTGGCGGCACATAACCTACCGCCAGTGCATATTCAGATATAGCCAACGCCAGCAGCAGCGCATACAGACTCTTCAATAGATATTTCATTGCCGCCCCGCTTCTACTCAAAACCATTCTGAAACAGAAATTGTGAGGGGAATTCATACGCCCCAACATCCCAGGCGACGCCATCGGGACGTACGACAGCATTTCTATCTCTACGGATATCAATACCATAAAGATCATAGAATGTTTGATAAACACTGCTGACGGTACCGGCATCAATGGAGATTGAATTCATCTGCAGGCTGTAGTCGTCATTCGTCGGATCATAAAGCTGCGGATCTGCTTCTTGGTTATTCGCAGACACCAGAGGAAAGGAAGTCTCAAAATCAGCGACATTCTCTATTTGCCCTCCTCCCCAGCGAATCTTCGCCTCTGCTGTCGGTTGGAACAATATGTTATTATGAACTATTGATACATCTGCAACACTTCCGGGTTCTAGAAAAATATGATTGGCGCGGGTTGCGTTGTAAATTATGTTATTTACAATTTCCAAAGAACCTTTATTTGAACTGGGAATATTAATACCCGCATCGGCATTGTAGATAGTATTGTTGATCACATGTCGATCAATTCCCCCAGCCAACATGATCGCTGCAGGAGACCACCCTGTATTGACATTGTAGTCATAACCCGCAGATGCATGCACATCATGGATCAGGTTGCCTATGATGTATTGACTCTGCCCCACTCCTCCACTGTCACTGCCAGAAGATACGCCCGCGTTGGAGTCATAAATATGGTTATTTATAATCCATAAATTACCCGATCCATATTGATATTCAATACCAGCCTGACCAGCCGCATTGGTCTGGATTCCCACATTATCATATAAGACATTTTCAGAAATTATTACATCATGACTTTGCTTGACACCTATGGGAGATTGCCTGTTGGCGAAGGACGTATTTCGACCAATATAGAAGCGTCTTGACTGTTGGTTGTCCGCCGGATCCCTCCAGTCCCCTACCTGAATGAAACTCCCACCATTGTTGTAGGCGAGGTTATCCAACACCCATACATCGTCCACATAGCGCCCAAATTTTATGCCATGATTATCAAGATCAATAGTGGGGTTCTGATCCCATCCATCTTGTGAATGAATCTGGTTGTTGTAAATAACAATATGGTGAGTTCTTTGCCCATCTGACACACCTCTTCCACCTATTTTTCCCGGAATATGGTGCAAATTATTGTTTCTTATTGACAGGTGATGTGTTGGATACTCGGCGACAATCTTCCCAAGATTGGTAAATTCGATATTTTCGATTACCGTATACGCACTATTCATCACCCACTTTCTCATCACCACTGTCTGGCTATCACCCACAATAAACACCGGGGCTTCCGCAGTACCATTGGTTGTTATCAAGTCATATCCCGTGGGTGCAAAATCATAAGTTCCATGGACTTCCACGACAGAACCTGCGGGTACTGGTTCGGGAATGGTGGAGCGGGGGTTGTCTGGCGTTCCGTAAGTATTGCTATTACTGGCGTTGACATGGTATTGATCAATGTAATACCAACCAGCGACCTCCTGATCCCATGGGTTCGGTCTGGTGTAATAGTCCGTGAGTTTTTCGTCTATTCCAAATTCTGGTGCCGGAATTCCAATAGGAGGAACATAATTTCCAGCACCAACGTAACTGAACCAGCTAAGCAATATACTGAATACGGATGTGTAGAATGTTCTCATTTTATACCTTTGTCTAAAACGTTGTTACAAGTCTGTTTGGACACTGGCTTCATCTTTATATGCACGAGCACCCAAACTGTTTATGGTTGCAGCAATCGCGCACACGACGGCGAGAACTTGTTTTGAAAGCGCTATTTGGCTGGAAACCCGACTGGCTCTTAGCACCGGCATATCGCTTTCTTGTTCTAGGAGCCTGTCGGACTGAATGCTGTTTGGCTGCAAATCCCTGGATGGCGATCAACTCAGCTTATCGAACTCGTTAAATAGCCCCGCTATTCGCCTCATTCGATAAACTGATTTGATTCGCCCCCAGTGATTTTCGTTTCAAACGATCAAGTCTGACTGGCTCCTGAAATTTATTGGCTTGCGATCATTTGCTCACCCCAATCAATTCCTTGGTATTCATGGTAGCGAATTCCCACACTGGGATAATGTGATCAAGTTCAGACAACGCCAATATTCCATATTGATATCGGTGTTTTATTGGCAGAACCGTGTAGTAGTTCTCAGTTGTAAATTTCAGAAATGAGGTACGAGTTCATGAATAGATCAGCGTCTCCCTGAATCGGGTTTTGGAAATACCCACCGCATACGGCAATATTTGACTATGTGAGCGAGTCCGCCTCCGTAGCATTTTTCTACTACAATGAGCCAAAAGCTTCCAAAGTGAGCGACGCATCGATGTTTTCTATCGACAATATTCCACCTGGTCATATTTCTTATCAATTACACATTCATGTATCCGATAGCATTGGGATCCGGGTTGGTGCCCTCGGGCTATGTCAGTTTCCCGCAGGACATTACGTGTACACGGGCAGTGCAAAACGCAATATTGGTGCTCGGTTGAGGCGCCATTTATCAAACAAAAAGAAGCTTCGCTGGCACATTGACTACTTGCTTGATCACCCACTGACAAGGATTTCGGAAATATTCACCTTTAGCATCAACGAATGCTCGTTAAACCAACGACTTGAGGGCAAGGCCATTGTTTCCGGGTTTGGTTCCAGCGACTGCAGAAACCATTGTGGCACCCATCTCAAATACCTTGGAATTGAAACAACCAAAGCTGAAGATCTGTCGGCGTGATTTTTTTTGTTCTTGTGGTCAACCGATTCTCCCCTGAATCGTTATCCTCATCATACAACCACAAATTTGACAGAGCGCGGCTCAAATACGATCATGCAAGGAATTCTTTACACTTCCTATTCGGATACCCAAATCAAGCCGAATGAGCACATCAATAAACTGGATTTGGAGCAATTTCTTGCCCATGTGGAAAGACGCGCCCTGGTCATGACAGAAATCGCCACTCACAGCCGGGAAGATGCCTTGGACTTGGTTCAGGAAAGCATGATGGCATTCGTTACCAAGTATTCTGAACGACCTCGTGCTGAATGGACACCCTTGTTCTATCGCATACTTCAAAACCGAACCCGGGACTGGTATCGAAAAACAGCTGTTCGAAACAAATGGAAAGCCTGGCTGGGATTTGCAGATGACGATAGCGATCCCATTCAGTCCATCCCCGACCCCCATAGCATCACCCCCGATCAGGATATTCATCGTGACGAATCCCGGGAAGCCATTGCCAACGCAGTATCTAACCTGCCTTTGCGACAGCAACAAGCTTTTATGCTGCGGGTGTGGGAAGGCATGAACGTTGCCAATACCGCTAAAGCCATGGGCTGCTCCCAGGGTAGCGTAAAAACACACTTGTCACGTGCCATGAACGCATTGCGTGGGCAATTGCAGGAGTATCGCTAATGTCCTCTTTTGAAACCAAATTGAAACAAGCACTTGATGAACGTGCAGATTCACTGGATGCCAGCACCTTGTCACGCTTGCACTCCGCTCGTAACAAAGCGCTGGAATCTGCTCCTTCTGGTTGGCAACATTCCATTCAAAGCGCCATCGCAGATATATTGTCCTGGCGGCAGTATGCTGCACAATCCACACTCCTGGTGACAGGGGTTCTTGCCCTGGGTATTTATTTTTCAGCAGGTCATTGGCGATCAAATGAGCAATTGATCGAAAAGACCGCTGCAACCAGTCCGATCGAAATCATGGAACTCATTGAACTCGATGCCGATTTGGAACTGGTGGAAGACCTTGAGTTCTACAACTGGCTGGAATTGCAGCAACATCAGGAGACCGATGCATGAATTCGCTGGTGCTGATTCTTGCTTTGTTGCCCGGTGATTCCCAGGCCGATTCACCCGTAGTTGTTGAGCAACCCTCCATGGAACTGTTGGAATACATCGGTAGCTTGGAACAAAATGAAGCCGGGGAATTACTGGATCCTATGGACGCACTGCCCGAAGAACATACCAGGATGTATTCCACAACCCTACCTGACGATCTTCCACCACCCCGAGTTGCTCCCTATCATGAAACGCCTTAGCCTCATATTGCTGATATTCTTGTTGCTCTGCTGGCATGGTGTTGCCCTGTCCGCAGAAGAAAGTATTGCATGGGATGATCTTAGCCCGGCACAGCAGAAAATTCTGCAACCCGCCCAAGCCGATTGGGATCAACTCCCGGCGAAAAAACAGCATTTGCTACGTTCTGGTGCTTCAAGATGGTTATCCATGCCACCCAAACAACGACAAAAAGCACGGAAGAATCTGTCGCGTTGGGAGAAACTCCCCCCTGAACAACGCAAAAAATTACGGAAGCGAATCAAACAATTCAAACAGTTGCCACCAGAAAAACAAAGGATGTTGCGCGAACGCAGACAGTGGTTCCAGCATCTTCCACCAAAACGCAAGAAGGAACTGCGTAAACGCTGGAACAATATGAAACCTGCCGAAAGGAAGCGTCTTATAAAGCATCAAATGAGAAAGCCGCCACCAAGGCGCTGAACTCTCCCCCCAGCTTTTATTAACCCGGCACCAATATAGGTGATGCTCAGGGCTTCACGACTGAGCGTCATCTATATTGGTGTTAGGTTAAATTTACAATCCTCCATCTGTCCCGAGTATATGTACTGCATATAACTTTGGGACATATGTCACCCTGTGTTCATAGTCTCATCTATTTGTGTGTCATAAATGAATCAGAACTTCCGCAACCTATTTTTGCACTGCAAAATATGACCCTATAGTCGTCAACCTTTTCACCGCTGGTGCGTTATTTCTAGTACCAGCCACCAATAAGGGGATGACATATGATCACCGAACGCCGAACATTTCTGAATAAAGCCGCTGCCATGACTGCACTACTGGCCAGTGGCTTTTCCCGTCAGTCTAAAAGTCGAACTGCTCCCATTCACAACGACGCTCTACCTCCACCCTCCCTGGAAACACTTACCTTGAACCGCAGTACCTTTGGTATCACGCGCCAACTTGCTCAGGACATGGAAAATTTGGGCCGCCAAACCTGGCTAGAGCAACAAATGGATTGGGAAAGCATCGATGACTCAAAGGTAGAAAGTTTTCTACAACAACAAATGCCCACTCTGTATATGTCCGCCAAAGAACTTTCTGCTTTGGAAAGCAAGAACCAGGCGACAAACCAACTCATCCAGGCCACCGTCTATCGCGCCATGTTCAGCCAGCGCCAGCTGCATGAAGTCATGGTGGAGTTCTGGAACAATCATTTCAGCGTCTATATTCACGATGGGCCGGTATCCATGCTGAAAACCATCGATGATCGAGAGGTGATTCGCCCCAACGCGTTGGGAAATTTCCGCGACTTGCTACATGCTTCAAGTAAAAGCCCTGCCATGATTGTATATCTGGATAACTTCAACAATGTTGCAGGCACTGCCAATGAAAACTATGCCCGGGAGCTCATGGAGCTACACACCCTGGGAATCGATGGCGGATATACCGAGCAGGATGTACAGGAAGTGGCACGCTGTTTCACTGGCTGGTCAGTAGGTCGTTTTGGTGCTTCCAATGTAGGTGAATTTGTATACAGAGCGCGCCGACATGATCAGGATCCCAAGATCGTATTGGGCACCACCATTCCCGCCAATGGTGGCATCAAAGATGGTGAGCAAGTAATCGACTTACTCGCTTCTCACCCATCAACGGCAAGATTCATTTCCACCAAACTGGTGCGCCATTTCGTCGCTGACCAACCGCCGGAAAGCCTTATCGACAAACTCACTGACACCTTCATCAGCACCGATGGTGATATCAAATCTTTGCTATGGGATATTTTCCTGTCCGATGAGTTCGCCGCTTCAGCAGATCAAAAACTGAAACGCCCACTGGAATTCATGGTAAGCGCCATGCGCAGCCTCAATGCGATTCCCGACAAATTATCTTATCGCACATTGCGTGAAACCCTGTTCAGCATGGGACAAATGCCGTTCAACTGGGTTCCCCCCGACGGCTATCCGGATGTTGCATCTTACTGGTCTTCCAGCAATGGCCTGCTGTCACGCTGGAATTTCTCCAGTGCACTTGCCGGTTTTCGTATTCCCGGAATGCGTTACAGCTATCTTCCCATTATCGGGGATTCCCGAACGGCTTCAACGATTGTTGATCGTCTGGCTGAACAGATCCTGCAACGGGATCTTACCGATGCAGATAAACAAATGTTTGTTGACTATCTCAGCAACGGACAACCTGACAGCCAGAAATTAAGCAATGCACAAATCGCTGAGCGATTGCCTAACGTGGTGGGCTTATTGCTATCTTCCAACTACTTCCAATACCGTTGATACTGGAGAATACATCATGAAACTATCTCGCAGACAATTTTTCAAGGTAATGGGACTGGGTTCTGCCAGCATCATGGCACCCAGAATCTTGCTGGCAGACAATACCAGTGACAACCAGGATGATATTGTTATCAGCGTTTTTCTTCGGGGAGCAGCCGATGGTCTGAACATTGTTCCACCTTATGCTGATCCGGACTACTATCGCCTTCGCCCTAGTCTGGGCATTCCTGAACCTGGCAAGGAGAGTGGCGCGCTGGATCTCGATGGCTTCTTCGGCTTTCATCCTGGAATGGAGGCGCTCTTGCCTGCTTTTTCTGCCGGGGATCTGGCAGTAATTCATGCCTGTGGCTCCCACTCGCCCAGCCATTCACATTTTGAAGCGCAAGATTTTATGGAAAGAGGCGTGCTCGACAACACAGGCAGTTTCAAAGGCTGGCTGGGGCGTTATCTGGACTATGCCTATAACGATGGGTTCAGTATCTTTCATGCTGTTGGCATGGGCAATGCGGCTCCTCGCACCCTGAGTCATGATGCCACCACCATTGCACTCCCAAGTATCGACAGTTTTTCTTTGCTGGTTCCTGATTCAGATAAAAGCGATATCGAGAATATGTTGCGCCAACTCTATGACAGCACGGAATCTCTGGATACCCAGTCCATAGACACCCTGGATGCCATCAACAGCCTGGCGGACGCTGACCCGACCCAGTATTCACCCCAAAATGATGCCGAATACCCCGACACCCTGTTCGGCGCGCAAATGCAGGCAATTGGACAGTTGATTTATTCCGACATCGGACTCCGCGCCGGAGCCATCAGTCTCGGCGGATGGGACACCCACGAAGGTGAAGCAGCGACACTGGATGCACAAACCCAGGAATTGGCACAGGCATTGGCTGCTTTCAATACAGACATGGGCGAACGCATGAGCGGTATCACACTGGTAGTAATGACGGAATTTGGGCGTCGCGCCTATGAAAATGGCTCTGGCGGCACAGACCATGGTCATGCCAGTTTCATGTTGGCATTGGGTAAAAATGTCAACGGTGGAAAAGTCTACCACGACTGGCCAGGGTTGAGAGATCAGGATTTATACGGTTCTGGCGACCTGGCCGTCACTACGGATTATCGTGATGTGTTGGGTGAGCTGATCACTCAACGTACCAGGGGCATGCCCTTGGAAGAACTGTTTCCTGATTTGGAGAATCCCCAGTTCCCTGGCATTTTTTCTTGAGTCTGAACCCACGGATGCGGGTTAAAGAAAGGCATGGCAGTTGAAACCTGCCATGCCCTTCAATCAGTTTGACTCAAGCCAATTTAACCCTGACTGAAGACCAACGTATCGCCATCGGCATCCACCTTGATGGTGTCACCAGGAGAAAATTCACCTGCCAGAATTTTCTGTGCCAAGGGGTTCTCCAGTTGATGCTGTATCGCTCTTTTCAGAGGACGGGCGCCATATACGGGATCAAACCCGGCTTCTCCCAGCAGATCCAAGGCGGCATCGCTGATATCCAGCGCCAGCTCCCGGTCTTCCAGACGACGCCGTAGATGCTCGATCTGGATACCTGCGATCTTGCGAATTTGCTCACGACCCAACGGATGGAACACCACTGTCTCATCAACCCGATTGATAAACTCAGGGCGAAAATGCTGTCCCACAACTTCCATTACCGCCGTTTTCATGGCTTCATAATCGCTCGTGTGCGCCATTTCCTGAATTAAATGTGAACCCAAATTCGAGGTCATGACAATGACCGTATTGCGGAAATCCACGGTACGTCCCTGTCCATCGGTGAGACGACCATCATCCAACACTTGCAGCAACACATTGAATACATCAGGGTGCGCCTTCTCGACTTCATCCATCAGTATTACTGAATAGGGCTTACGCCGTACCAGTTCAGTAAGATAGCCACCTTCTTCATATCCCACATAGCCGGGAGGCGCACCAATCAGCCGGGCAACGGAATGTTTCTCCATGAACTCTGACATATCGATACGCACCATGGCTTCTTCAGTGTCAAACAGAAATTCTGCCAGAGCTTTACACAGTTCAGTCTTACCCACCCCGGTCGGACCGAGAAACAAAAAGGAACCATTGGGCCGATCAGGATCTGACAAACCCGCACGGGAACGACGAATGGCATCAGAAACTGCTTTAACCGCTTCATCCTGACCCACCACACGGCTGCTGAGATTCTGCTCCATCTGCAGCAGTTTCTCCCGTTCACCTTCCAGCATTTTACTGACAGGAATACCCGTCCATTTGGACACCACTTCAGCAATTTCTTCATCCGTTACATTATTGCGCAACAACTGAAAATCCATATGCTCCGCTTCGTCTGCCACTGCCAGTTGCTGTTCCAGTTGTGGAATCACGCCGTACTGAATTTCCGACATGCGTTGCAGATCACCGGCGCGACGGGCGGTTTCCAATTCAATGCGCACACGTTCCAGTTCTTCCTTGATATGAGTGGTTCCCTGAACAGCCGCTTTCTCTGCCTTCCAGATCTCTTCCAGATCAGAAAATTCTTTCTCCAGACGACTGATTTCATCTTCAAGAATTGCCAGGCGTTTCTTGGATGCATCATCGGTTTCCTTTTTTAGCGCCTCCCGCTCGATCTTGAGCTGAATAATACGCCGATCCAGGGTATCCATGTCTTCCGGCATGGAATCGATTTCCATACGAATGCGCGATGCCGCTTCATCGATCAAGTCGATAGCCTTGTCTGGCAATTGCCTGTCAGTGATATAGCGATGTGACAGGGTCGCAGCGGCAACGATGGCAGGATCAGTGATCTCGACACCATGATGCACTTCGTAGCGCTCCTTCAAACCCCGCAAGATAGCAATAGTGTCCTCAACTGTTGGCTCTTCAACCAACACTTTCTGGAACCGACGCTCCAGCGCCGCATCCTTTTCAATGAACTGTCGGTATTCATCCAGGGTGGTCGCCCCCACGCAATGCAATTCGCCTCTCGCCAACGCTGGCTTGAGCATATTCCCCGCATCCATGGAGCCTTCTGATTTTCCCGCACCCACCATGGTGTGAATTTCATCGATGAACAGAATAATCTGCCCCTCCGCCTTGCCCAGATCATTGAGCACAGCTTTGAGACGCTCTTCAAATTCACCACGGAATTTTGCCCCGGCAATCAAGGCTGCCATATCCAGAGATAACAAACGCTTGTTCTTCAAGCCCTCCGGCACTTCGCCATTGACGATACGTTGCGCCAAGCCTTCAACAATAGCGGTCTTACCTACCCCTGGCTCACCAATCAACACCGGATTGTTCTTGGTACGACGTTGCAGTACCTGAATGGTACGGCGAATTTCACTATCCCGCCCAATGACTGGGTCCAGCTTGCCCTGTTCGGCACGCTCGGTAAGATCAATGGTGTATTTTTCCAACGCCTGACGCTGATCTTCGGCATTGGGATCATCCACAGATTGCCCACCACGTACATTTTCAATGGCTTTTTCCAGTGCCCCTTTTGTGGCACCAGCTTTACGCATCAAGTCGCCCAACTTGCCTTTGTCTTCCGCAGCTGCCAGCACGAACAACTCCGAGGAAATGTACTGATCATTGCGTTTTTGCGCCAGTTTGTCGGTCTGATTGAGCAAACGATTCAAATCATTGGAGACATGCACATCAGCATCACCCCCGGACACACTGGGCATATGATCTATTTCTTCACCCAGACTGGAACGCAAAAGATTCACATTCACATCGGCTTGTGTAAGCAGATGACGCACACCACCACCCTCTTGATCGAGCATGGCAATCATCAGATGTACCGGCTCGATGAATTGGTGATCCTTACCCAGGGCAAGACTCTGAGCATCTGCCAGAGCCATTTGAAATTTACTTGTTAATTTATCCATCCGCATGTTTATCGGCTCCCAAATTCTTTAGATGCGTATAAAATGGGGATTAAATACCCGTTTTCAATACATTGATTCAAGAACACAGAATATTGCTGTAATATCAACACAAGGTATATCAAAGAACTGTTTTTTCTAGGGAAGCTCTGATTGATTCTGGACGAAGCAGATTATGTCTGAAATGTTTGAGAACAAGGCGGAGTTCGCAGCCAATAGCAGGCTATTAGCAAGAACTTCAAAGCTTACCGCTTCCTGCTCACGCCCCTCACCTACATCCCTGTAGGCGACGCAGTTATCAGACATTTCAGGCATAAGATGCGGGTTCATGAATAGATCAGAGCTTCCTTGACAACAGATGCAGGTAGATCATGACATATCGTAATTTAATAATATTGGTGCTGATATCAGGCTTTACAAGCACAGCATACAGTAGTGACTCAATACAGGTCTTGAAAGAAAAATGTGAAGCTGCCCGTGAAGCAAAACTGGCACCTGAACGACAGGCACTGATTAAGTCATGTATCGCTGAAAAGGAAAAACCGGCTGACGAGTGCGAACGCTACTATGCGGACTATGGTGCCGGCGGTCGCACAGCAGCAGGCGCTGGGAAAGTTCGGAAATACAATAACTTGCCTGAATGCGAAGCACTCTATAAAGCAGAAAGAGAAGAAAAATAAAGCGCTTGTTTTCCAAATAGCCAATAAAGGAGGTTCCGTTCAACTATTGGTTATGTTGGCATTCTCCAGATGCTTGAAGTTGCTTGGGAACGGGCTGTATGAATCGATCCTAATCAAACCAACTACTGAAGGTCTCGACATCCTCTCTTTGGGTGCGATATTGATTTACCGGATGATCGAGATCCGGGTACCCCATTGCCATACCACAAATCAACAAGTGCTGATCTGACATCTCCAACTTCTCGCGCACGAAATCGGGGTAATCCGCTGTAGAGGCCTGGGGACAGGTACCAAGTTTGAATTCCCTCGCTGCCAGCATCACGCTCTGAATGAACATTCCCATATCCACCCATGAGCCTTTACCCAGACGCTTGTCGATAAAGAAAAACAGGCTGACCGGCGCACCGAAAAACCGATAATTGTTAAGCGCTGCCTGTAAACGCTTGTCTTTGTCATCCCGACCGATCTCCAATGCCCGATACAAATCCATCCCGCATTGGAAACGACGCTTTTTATAGGGATTGACCCATTCTTCAGGATAATAATCGTAGTCCAGGTTTGGCTTGACACCATCTGCCTGAAGACGCAGAAAGCCCTCGCTCAATTCCTGTAGTTTTCTGCCCTGCACCACAACCACCTTCCAGGGCTGGGTATTCACTCCTGAAGGGCTCCAACGAGCCAATTCCAAAACTTGCTGGAGAACTGTTTTCTCCACAGGCTGTGGCAGATAAGCCCGGGTAGAAATTCTATTCCTGATGGCTTCTGATATCTGCATTAGCGATATACCTTGCGTTTGAATAAATCTGTTCGTCGACTGACCACCCGATCAAGAAACAAAATTCCATCCAGATGGTCTATTTCATGCTGCACCGCCCGGGCTTCATAACCTTCCATTTCATATTCGTGCTCTTCGCCACGTTCATCTTGTGCTTTGAGTTTTATCTGGGTTGCCCGAATCACATTGCCGGTATAGTCCGGTACCGACAAACAACCCTCTCGCCCCACTTCATAACCATCCCAATGGGTTATCTCCGGATTGATGAGCACCAGGTTTCCATGATTGGGAACAGGTTTTCGCGTCACCGAGCAATCCACAATGGCTATGCGTTGAAAATGTCCGACCTGGGGTGCTGCTATTCCCACAGCACCAGGGCCATGCTGCCGTGTAAGCTCCAGCTGACGTACAAATTCCTGCAGTTCATCATCAAAATCGACAACAGTTTCAGAAGTCTGTTTCAGTTTTTGATCAGGAATGGTCAATATATCCAGCACGTCCACAAGCTATCCTACCAGCATGTCTATGGGCGAAATACTGACATCTATGCCATCAGCGCGTAATGCACTGAGTGCTTTTTCAAGGGATTCCAGGGGAACGGTAGCAATTCCTGCGATCTGCATGATATACACGGGTTGATCTGCATTTCCCGCCACATCAGATTCAAGATCCAGCACATTGAAGCCATTCTCCGCCAGCAAACCAGTGACTCGGGCAACAATCCCCGCCCGATCCGCACCGCTGACCCGCACAATAAGATTCGGCGGCACATGGCGATGTAACCCACCTTCCATGGGGTCGATGTGCAGACTCAAACCCAGATCGGTAGATACCCCATACAATGACTGTTGTAGTTGCTGCTCATCCATATCTCCACCAACCATCATCATAATGGTGAAGTTGCCGCCAAGACGTAGCATGGAGGCTTCTCCCAGATTCATATCACGTTCAAACAACGCCTGGGTAACCCGGGCAACAATACCCGGCTGATCTTCACCCGTAAGGGTCAACATGTGCCATTTACTCATTCACTTCTCCAACCAGATCAAACTTGCCATACGCCCGGTTTGCCCATCTCGACGATAGGAAAAAAACCGTGCTTCATCAGTATAGGTGCAATACTCTCCACCATAAATACGGGTTACGCCCTTGGACTGCAATCGTTGGCGCGCCAACAGGTAGATATCTGCCAACCATTTTCCGGGTTCAGTTGCCTTGAATGCCGCTTCCGCCTGGGGTTGCTGGCGCATGAACGCTTCTCTGACCTCATCGCCCACTTCAAAAACCGAGGGTCCGATGGCAGGTCCCAGCCAAGCCATGATAGCCGAGGCAGGCACCTCAAAACAATCCAAGGTCTGTTCCAAAACCCCCTTTTCCAAGCCCCGCCACCCGGCATGTGCCGCTGCCACCGCAGAACCCTGTTCATTACAGAACAACACTGGCAGACAATCTGCTGTCATGACGGCACAAACCTCAGCGGCAGTGGTACTGAATCTGGCATCCCCGGTATTCTGCCCCGCTTTGCCCGCAAGCACATCTCGGCCATGCACTTGTTCCATCCACATAGGCGAAGACGGAAGCCCAGCCTGTGCCTGCAGATATTTCCTATTCTTTCGCACATGGGTCTCGTCATCCTGCACATGATCACCCAGGTTGAGGCTATTCCATGGCGGATGGCTGAAACCACCGTTGCGGGTTGTACTGATGGCCTTCACCCCCTTGGGGGCAGGCCAGTCAGGGATAATCCAGTCATTTGTCATGGGTTGCCAGATCCTGTCTGAGTTGCTGTAGCAAGTCATGCAAGTCTTCTGGAATGGGACTCTCCCAGCTCATTTCTTTTCCGCTTACCGGGTGGGACAAACTCAGACGGCGCGCATGTAGCGCCTGGCGAGGGAAGCCTTGCAAGGCAGCAATGGTTTCTGCACTGGCACCGCGAGGTAATTTTGGCCGACCACCATAGACACTGTCTCCCACCAGGGGATAATGAATATGCGCCATATGTACCCGAATCTGATGTGTACGCCCGGATTCCAGTTGCACATCCAATAAAGTATGGATGCGAAACCGTTCATTGATTCGGTAGTGGGTACGTGCTGCCTTGCCGTTGTTCACCACCGCCATGCACACACGTTTGCTTGGATGCCTGCCAATGGGGGCATCCACTTCTCCTCCCGCAGTCGGAGAACCCACCACCAAAGCCAGGTATTCACGTTTGATATGCCGTTGCTGCAATGCCTCCACCAGATGTTTGTGCGCTACCAGACTACGAGCCACTACCATCAAGCCGGTGGTATCTTTGTCCAGACGATGAACGATTCCCGCCCTGGGCAACGCACTCGCCTTAGGATCATGAAAAAGCAAGGCATTTTGCACTGTCCCCCCCCGATTTCCAGCCCCCGGATGAACGACCAAGCCTGCGGGTTTGTCTATGATCAGTATGTGCTCATCCTCATACACAATGTTCAATGGAATATCTTCAGCTTCGCAGCCTTGCTCTGTTTCCATCAGCGCCTGCAGTGAAATATGCTCGCCAGCCCAAACCTTTACTTTGGGTTTTCGCACCTCACCATCTACCTGCACCCGCCCTGTTTTAATCCAGGTTTGCAAACGGCTACGCGAGTAGTCGGGAAAAAGGCGCGCCAGTGCCTGATCCAGTCGTAATCCAGACATTTCCTGTTCAACTACCGCTTGATACTGTATTTCTTCCACGCTTTATTCTGCCTGCTCGCAATGTGGGGTATAATCCGGACAACTCCAAACCGGGACTGTATTACCCATGTCAAAAATTCTATGGCCAGTTTTTATTGTCGCATTTTTGCTCAGCGGATGTAGCCTGATGCCAAAGCAGGTGGATAAAACTGCCGGCTGGTCTGCGCACAAGCTTTATTCTGCGGCTACTGAAGCCATGCAGGGTGGAAACTATGAACGAGCCATCCAGTATTATCAGAAGCTGGAATCCCGTTACCCCTTTGGCAAGTACGCCCTGCAATCTCAGCTGAATATTGCCTATGCCTATTATCAGGCAGATGAACCGGATTCGACCCTCGCAGCTGTAGAGCGCTTCGTCAAGCTGCACCCAGATCATCCAGCAGTCGCTTATGCATTGTATCTGAAGGGGTTGGTCAATTTTACCCGTAACATGGGCTTTTTCTCGCGGTTTCTGCCTACGGACAACTCCCAGCGCGATCCTGGCTCTACCAGCGAATCTTACAATGACTTCGCAGAACTGGTGCGCCGTTTCCCCGACACCGAGTACGCTCAGGATGCAAAATTGCGTATGCTTTATTTGCGCAACCAGCTCGCCCGTCACGAAATACACGTTGCCCGCTACTATTTGGATAGAGGCGCCTGGCTAGCCGCGGCAAATCGCGCTCAGTATGTCGTACAGCACTACCAGTACACCCCTTCAGTCAAGGACGGTTTGACCATCATGATTATTGCCTACGAGAAAATGGGCATGGATGAATTGTATCGTGATGCACTCCGCGTGCTGGCGCTTAACGAGCAACAGGGCAACTTCCCGGAACTTGAAGAAGGTGACAAGACACTGACTGAAAAGATTTGGGAATACCTGGAGTTGGACAAGGGATAAGCAAACAG
>CAYXOS010000003.1:0-14135 GCA_964467115.1 uncultured Sedimenticola sp. | reverse complement strand
GGAAACTAATTACTTTCCAGAAGCAGGCTTTTCCTTCTTCTCTGCGGGTTTGATAACTTCCAGCAGTTCCAGGTCAAACACCAATACCTCATTAGGACCGATCACCTTGCCCGCGCCCCGAGGACCATATCCAAGCTCTGGTGGAATAATGACTTTCCACTTCGCGCCAGGTTTCATGTGAGTGAGAGCCTCAGAGAAACCCTTGACCACACCTTGAAGCGCAAATTGCGCAGGCTTTCCACGATCATAAGAGCTATCAAATTTCTTACCATCGGTGGTACGCCCTTCGTAGTGTACCTTGACCGAATCCGTCATCTTGGGTGGCTCACCTGAACCTGGCTTGATGATCTGATACTGCAGACCACTGTCCATAACGCTAATACCTGGCTTCTTGGCATTTTCTGCCATGAATTTCTTTGCTTTTTCCAAAGCTGCTGATGCTTTGACAGCACGCTCCTTGGCCAGTTTTTCAGAACGTTCCTTCAATACCGCTGTCATTTCGTCTTCGGTCAGCTGCAAGGGTTTGGAATTGATCACATCTGCCACCGCAGCGCCAAAAGCCACGCCATCCAGTTCGCCAATTCCCTGCGCCTTGAGCATTTTCGCCATGCGTGTACCCAAGGTATAGCTATATCGCTGATCAAATGTTTTCAGCTCTGTCGCTTGAAGTTGTCCTCCTAGAACAGCCGCAGCCACCAACAATACAATTCTTTTTTTCATCATTTTAATTAATTCCTCAGTAGTAATCCGATATTCTTCTGGCCAGTAGCCACTACTTCGACAACAAATAGCCTGAAAGTTCAATCTATACAAACAACAGAGAGAAATCTGCCGCTTGTAGATCTTTGGTTATCGCCCCCACAGAAATATCATCGACACCGGTTTCTGCTATGGCACGAATGGTGTCAATATTGACCCCCCCTGAAGCTTCCAACCTTGCTTGCCCCTGATTCACATTGACTGCCTCACGCAGTTGCTCCAAATTGAAGTTGTCCAATAAAATGCGCCGTGCTCCTGCGTCCAGAGCACGTTTCAATTCGTCCAGGGTTTCCACTTCTATCTCGATGGGGACATCAGGATGCTGTGTATGGGCTTGTTGCAGTACGGCGGCAATAGAACCCGCAGCAGCGATATGATTTTCCTTGATCAATATGGCGTCGTACAACCCCATACGATGATTGACACCACCACCACAGGTAACCGCATATTTCTGTGCCAGACGCAGACCCGGAATGGTTTTTCGCGTATCCAGGATATTGACCTTCAGACCCTGCACCGCCTGCACATAGCTGGCGGTCAAGGTCGCTGTACCAGACAACGTCTGCAGAAAATTCAACCCCGCACGCTCAGCCGTGAGTATGCTCGCTGCTTTTCCTTTTATCACGCAGACCAATTGCCCATCCTGCATCAGGTCACCGTCCGCCAAAGACCACTGCAGTTCCATTTGGGCATCCACTTGGGCAAACACTGCATCAACCCAGGCAATACCACTGAGCACAGCTGCTTTACGACAAATCAGATGCGCACAAACCTGACTCTCTCCGGCAACAAGTCCTGCAGTCAGATCACCGCCACCAACATCTTCCGCCAGTGCCCGGCGTGCATCTGATTCAATCAATTGCCGATCAGGCAACATTAATTGACCTCAAGCAATTCCACTTCAAAAACCAAGGTGGCATTGGGGGGAATGACACCACCCGCACCTGCAGCCCCATACCCCAGCTGAGGGGGAATAGTCAGTTTACGCTTGCCGCCAATTTTCATGCCTTGTACGCCTTCATCCCATCCACGGATAACCTGTCCTTTCCCCAGTGCGAATTGAAAAGGCTGGTTTCTATCAAGACTTGAATCAAATTTACTGCCGTCCGTCAGCCAGCCAGTGTAGTGAACTGTCACCTGATTCCCTGCTACGGCTTCATTCCCGGTACCTTCTTCCAGGTCATCGTACTTTAGTCCAGAATCTGTCATTTTCTCGGTCATTTATCTCTCCTTTGAGTAATTTCACGTGAACAGTCAGTCACACTAACTATCCATAGGGCATCTCTTATAATGTCATTCCAGCGCACGCCGGGGTGACGAAAAAACAATTTTTCGAGGCAGGATTGTAACAAGACTGGCAGAAAAAAGTTTGCTCGTGAGTAACTACTCAGCGTAATTTTGTGTGGGGAGAGGAAGTCATTGAATGGCAGGGCTTCGGCAGCATGGAAGCTGTCGCAGAGCGTACATGGATGTATTCAAAGCCTCCTGGGTATTCAATGACTTACTATCTCCTCGGATCAAGATGCTGAGTAGATACGCTCGTGAAACTATTTTCTATTCTGAACGTTGGATGAGAGATTTGCTACTGCCTGGCAATCTCAAGCAGGCAAAACATGACCAGGCAATTGACGGGAAAGCGTGTTGTAAATCGCCGACAATACCCGTTCGATGACAGGACGATCAATGTTACTCAACTCGGTTGCCTGTTGGTTGCGGAAAAGATCCGCCAATTCGCTACTGGACATCTCAGCAACCCGCCGCCCTCGCATATCAACAAAGATAAGCAGATCGGCAACCTGACTGCGCCAAGCCAATTTACCACGCAGCTCCTTACCCAAGGATGAATGCCAGGCAACCCATACCCCATATTTCAAATTATCAACCTGCTGGGTAAATTCATCTTCAAGAATCCCTTCCAGATCACCAGCTAAAGCTTTCCTGTCTTCTTCGCCATATCTCATGGTGGCAGGTTGCAAGCCACGTAGCGCAGTGACATGACAATGCTGCAGTTGTTTAAACATGGTAGAAGCGCGGCTACTATCAAAAGAAATGGAAGCAAAACCTTTACGCAATTCTGCCAGTAAGCCAGGAACTTTTGCAATCTGCATCTGACGCTCATCCAGATCCGCACGTGGAACAACACTGTCCAGTAGCGCTTCGAGTGTGCGCACGACATTTTTCCAATCGTCACTGAATTCGCCTTCTCGCAACAAGGTCAGGGTCATGACATCCCGCCAAACCTCGTCAATGATCTGGTATACAGGCGCAGGAATCGCTTCTGGAAGTAATTTTGCCAGTTGCAGGTCAACGGCACGCCTTGCCATGGATAAACGCTCCTTCCCTTTAGCCACTTGAGATAAACGCTCTTCAGCAACTTTTACACCACGTTCTTCATTGCTAACGTAGGTCTGAAACTCACGATCCACACGCTCCCACAGATCTACTTCGGCGTGAGGATTTTCAAGAATGTGCTGTACCGACTGTTCGATACGCCCATAGATACTGTTCGGCGTGTAATCACCCTCGTCTGCCCAACGAGCCGCAGCAGATCCCAGGTGATTGATAGTCTCGCGTACGGGATGAGTACGATCGGTGAGTAAGGTCTTGTCTTCAATGGCAATACGCAGAACTGGCATTTGCAGCCGCGCCAGCAATATCTTCATTTGCGCCGGTATAACCGGATCTTCGAGAATATATTCGAATAGCAAGTTCACCACATCGATAACATGCTGATCAAGCTTCTGCAGGCGCATTTTCTGAGTTGTGGTTGCTACATCCAACTCCTTCAACAACTGCTGTTTGACAATTCTTTGTGCCAGTCTTGCCTGACCCATATCTTTGGGCGGATTGCTGAAAAATTCGGATTGTAGATTTTCGATAATATTCACAATGGCTTCTGCACCCGCCACAGGCCAGTTTTGTGAGTATTGAGCACCATCCTGCATGGACAGGCCGAGGATTTCTCGTTGCGCTGTTTCGAGTTGCCGGATCAGCGCCACGACACCGAACAAGGTACTCTCTCCCATATTGACGGGATGGTGCTTGGAAGCAAGTTTTTTTGCTTTAAGCTTTTTCGGTTTGGGTGCGATTATTTTTTCTGCTTCGGCTGGCAACACACCTGCTCGTTCAAGAATATTTTCCAAGTCCGAATATAGTTCATCCAAGCTGTTCAAGCAGTATTTTCCATACACTTCATAGATAGTCAGCTTGGTTTGCAGATCACCCGACCAATCTTGCAACACGTACTGCAAAGCATGGGAAAATACATGGGGTGAAGCGGGTATTTCACTGCTTTTCAACAACTTGATCGGTGAAACGGTGCTCAACAATTCCGTCAGCTTCTTCAAACTCGACAGATGTTTGTTTTCCATTTGATGGGCAACACGCATTACAGCAAGGTCTTCTTCCAGCACATCCTGATTGATCAACTCCATGGAATTGTGATCTTCACCAATGTGTATCTGGGTATTCAGAAAATCTCGTTGGTAGGTTTTGAAGTCCAGAAAAAACTTTTCGCAACCCAGCAGTATACGTTTTTCATATTGCTGGGTGAGAACGGTTTTTCCCTGCCGTAGTTCACGAATTGCATCAATGTAATGGCGTTGCGCACCATCACTGACGGCTTGTTCTGCTAAACCAAAAAAATGTTCGTCCAGGTGCTCGGAAAAGCCGTCCATGCTTGCCTTGATCCACACACGCAGACGCCTATTGAACTCAGCATTCAGCTGTTTCCTGCGAGATATATTCATGGACATTTTTTTTGGTTGAGACATCAGAGTTAAAACCCTGCGAAAAGCTCCAGTTTGTAAACGAAAACTTACCTGCCAGAATCATGGCTGTGGGAAAGTATGTGGCGACAGTCTGACAGCATTAGAACCTGCATTCCAGTGATCTCTGATAAACCTTTGAATCAGTTCACATTGCATCCATTGCAGAAAACTTCAGAACATCCGTTCAGGCAACCAAGTTATCAAGCATCTTATGTGCAAGCAGTGAGTGCATGAGCAGATCAGCAGTTCTTTATCTGTCGACGAATTATATGCCAACCAGCTCAGCATTTTCATTATACTTTCACCTATGAATACCCAACTACAGGGATGGCTTCCCCATATCCGCCGTTGTCCCTCACCAAATTGCGATGAGCGCCCGGAAAATACCAATATCGAGCTACTGGTTATCCACAATATCAGCTTACCTCCAGGCCAGTTTGGAAGTGGCTACATCGAAGATTTCTTTCTCAATAAACTGTCTTCTGATCAGCACCCCTATTTTCAGGAAATCAGTCATCTACAGGTATCTGCCCATTTCTTGATCGACAGAAATGGAAAGATCACCCAGTTCGTTCCTGTTCACAAACGCGCCTGGCATGCAGGAAAATCGGATTTTCATGGGCGTCAACGCTGCAATGATTTTTCCATCGGCATAGAGCTGGAGGGAACAGACCACATTCCCTACACCGAAGCACAATATCGAGAATTGACAAAACTGACCATTGAACTGATGCATCGCTACCCCGGCATCCGCAAAGACAGAATAACCGGTCATCAACATATTGCACCAGAGCGAAAAACCGATCCTGGAGAGGCCTTTGATTGGCAATATTACTTCTCTTTATTGGAACAATAATGAGCTGCCGCCATTTACTACTCGCTATTGCAATGTTTACCTTGTCGGCTAGGGCAGACATAGTAGTATTTGACGACGCTAAACTCCCTGTCAGACTCAGCACTCCTGCAACACGCATCCTGACCCTGTCGCCTCATGCCACAGAAATGCTGGTCGCCATCGGCGCAGAAAAAAACATCGTGGCTGCTGCACAGTTTTTTGACTATCCCGAAACACTACTTAGAACACCCAAAATCAACAGCTTTGGCAGTTTGGACAGAGAAGCCATTCTCATCTTTCGACCAGATCTGGTTATCGCCTGGGCTTCTGGAAACCGCCCCGCTGATATTCAATGGCTGAAGGATACCCATATTCCTGTGTTTCTCAGCGAGCCAAAAACCCTTGCAGACATTGCCGACAATCTTGAAAAAATTGGCATGCTCACAGGCAGGAACACAATCGCCAAACAAGCGGCACAAACGTTCATGCAGCGTATCAACCATGCCTGCCCACATCGGAAAAACAGTGCTTTTGCTTCTGTCTATTACGAAGTCTGGCATGCTCCAGCCATGACCATTGGTGGAAAACATTGGCTGAATGAAATACTGCAACTGGCACACTTGAAAAACATTTTTTCTTCAGTTGCGAGGGGAAGCTTTACCGTGGCAACCGAAGAACTTTTAGCAAGGTCTCCTCAATACATCATCACCAGCCAACCACAAGCCCCGCGGCAAATCCATACTGCCAAAATTCTTCTTGCAAGTCCGGAATTAGGGAGACCAGGGCCACGCATCGTAGAAGGCATTAAAGCCCTTTGTGATCAACTCTAACAGGATATTGAAAAAGTCCTTCCATGGACTTTCTCAACCACGGAAACGGAAAACGCGGTTTCCCGCTTCCTTCATTTTCAATGGCTTATAGTCATCAAAAATTGTTTCGGCTGTATTTGTAGGAAAATTCCTACAACAGTTTCATCACTTAACCTACAGACAACGCCCTTCACTCCTGAGACACTATAACCGTCGCCAAAATCAAGGATGAACAAGGAAGAATTCGTACAAGGAAGAACAATCAAGGACGAAATCACGGAACGAACAAGCCAAGCCAGGCGACAGCCCCGATCACAACAGGACGTGACCGGGGTTTTTTTATCTCCAGGGATGGAGTGTATGCCGTGAGAGGCCACGGATGGCCGAAGCGGCGAATCTCCAGGGATGGAGTGTATGCCGTGAGAGGCCACGGATGGCCGAAGCGGCGAATCTCCAGGGATGGAGTGTACGCCGTGAGAGGCCAAGGATAGCCGGAACGGTGAATCTCTAAAGCCAGAGATGCCCCCCATTGGCAGACAGAACCAATGCCAGTAAAAAAAGTCCGCTTACCAGAACCAGGTGGACGGCTCTACCTCAGGCTTCCTTGCTTTTCCACGAAGCTATTAGCATCAGCACAACACCCAGGGTAATGCTGCTGTCAGCAAGATTGAATGCAGGCCAATGCCATTGTTGCCAGTAGAAATCCAGAAAATCAACGACTTCTCCCAAACGAATCCGGTCTGTCAGGTTCCCCAGCGCTCCCCCCAGAATCATCGCCAGAGAAAGCCCTGTCAGACCTTCATGGAGGCGTAACTTGAATAACCAGACCAACAACACAACAGAAACCACGCTGGTCAGCCCGATGAAAAACCAACGTTGCCAACCTCCGGCATCACCAAGAAAACTGAAGGCGGCACCTGGGTTGAATACCAGGGTCAAATTGAATACAGGAAGCACAGATACGACTTCATAGGGCTGGAACGTCTGTAGAACCCACAATTTCGTCAACTGATCCAACAACAGCAATATGACCACAAGGATCAGGTATGGCGCTACCCGCAGACGATCAGGCATAACGTCGGGATTCACCATCACCATCCACATTCTCAATACAACGACCACAGAGCTCAGGGTGCTTTTCATCGCTACCAACATCTTCACGATGATGCCAGCAACGTACACATTTGGCATTGCCACTGGCAACGGCTTCCATTTGCAAGCCTTCCAATTCAGAATTTACTGCTGCTGATGGTGCATCAATCAGAGGCTTGATCTCAGCTGCAGAGGTAATGAGTACGAAGCGCAGCTCTTCACCCAGTTTACCCAGGGAAGCCAACAAACTGTCTGCGCAATACAAGGTTACTTCTGCATCCAAGGACGAACCAATATCACCGTTCTTGCGCATCAATTCCAGTTGGGCACTTACGGCTGCGCGCACCTCTAACACCTGCTGCCAATCTTCTGCATTCAATTCACCCTTGTCTTGCAAATCGAACAAGCCGTCATACCAGGTTTGCAGGAACACCGATTCACTACGATCTCCAGGCAGGTGCTGCCATGCTTCATGAGCAGTAAAACTGAGTATGGGAGCCAACCAGCGCACCATGGCTTCTGCAATATGATAGATCGCGGTTTGACAGGAACGCCGCGGCAGGCTGTCCTTTTGGGTAGTGTATTGTCTGTCCTTGACTACATCCAGATAAAATCCTCCCAGATCTACCACGCAAAAGTGCAGGATGCGTTGATAGATAAGGTGAAAATTGTATTCTCGATACGCTGCAATTATTTCTTCTTGCAAGGCATTGGCTTTTGCCACCACCCAACGATCAAGTTCGATCATCTCGTCGGCGGCAACCCCATGTTGCGAGGGTTCAAAGTCGAACAGGTTCGCCAGCAGGAAACGGCTGGTATTGCGAATACGCCGATAGGCATCTGAAGTACGTTTCAGGATTTCATCCGAAACGCTCATTTCAGCACGATAATCTGTCGCTGCCACCCACAAACGAATAATATCTGCACCGAGATTTTTGGTGACCTTTTGCGGTTTGATGACATTGCCCACAGATTTGGACATCTTCTTGCCATCTGCATCCACAGTGAAACCATGGGTGAGGCAGGTTTTGTAGGGCGCCTTGCCCGTCATGGCAACCGAGGTCAACAACGATGACTGGAACCAGCCACGATGCTGATCTGATCCTTCCAGATACAATTCTGCCGGACGGTGCAAATCCTCACGTCGATCCAGTACACAGGCATGACTCACGCCTGAATCAAACCACACATCCAGCGTATCCGTAACTTTGTCATAGTCTGAGGCATCTTCCCCCAACAAAGTTTCAGCTTCCAGTTGGAACCAGGCTTCAATGCCTTCTTTTTCCACCAATTGCGCCACTTTTTCAAACAACTGCGGGGTATCCGGGTGTAATTTTCCTGTTTGCTTGTGCACGAACATGGCAATAGGAACCCCCCAGGTACGCTGACGGGAGATGCACCAGTCCGGGCGATTTTCCACCATGCCACGAATTCGTTCTTTGCCCCAATCCGGCAGCCACCTCACCTGATCAATCTCTGACATTGCAGCATCCCGCAAACCATTTTGATCCATACTGATGAACCACTGGGGCGTAGCACGGAAAATGATCGGCGTCTTGTGTCGCCAGCAGTGAGGGTAGCTGTGTACCAGTCGCTCTTCACGCAACAAGGCACCGTGGGATTTCAGCACTTCGATGACTTTTTCGTTGGCAGCAAATACATGCTCCCCCGCAAACAGGAGTGTGCCTTCCTTGAAACAGCCGTTTCCGAGAACTGGATTATCAACCTTGAGATGATACTTCTGCCCGACAATATAATCGTCCAAACCATGTCCTGGTGCGGTATGTACGGCACCAGTACCGGCATCCAGAGTGACATGATCCCCCAGAATAATTGGGACTTCCCGTTCATAGAACGGATGCTTGAGCAACAGGTTCTCGAATGCCTCGCCCCGACCATAGGCGATCACGCGATAGTCTTCCATGCCCCAACGAGCCATAGCATCTTTCATCAAGGCTTCTGCCACCAGGAAGCGCTGCTGCTCGGTTTGCACCACGGCATAATCCATTTCCGGATTGAGCGCCACCGCCTGGTTTGCAGGCAAGGTCCAGGGGGTTGTGGTCCAGATCACCACCGACAGCTTTCCGTGTCCGTGATCACCAGGAACGGAATGGCAGCGTGCCATCAATGCTTCATCATCCAAAACCTCAAACGCCACGTCGATGGCGAGAGAGGTCTTGTCCATGTAATCCACTTCAGCTTCTGCCAATGCAGACCCACAGTCAGTACACCAGTTGACAGGTTTGGATCCCTTGTGCACATGACCCGCTTCCACAATACGCCCCAGGGAACGGATGATATCCGCCTCTTGGGTGAAATTCATGGTGAGATAAGGATTATTCCAGTCTGCCAGTATGCCCAGACGTTTGAAATCCTCCCGCTGACCATCGACCTGCTTTTGCGCATAAACACGACAGGCGTTTCGGAATTCTGCAGCACTGATTTTACGCCCAGGTTTGCCGACCTTCTTTTCCACCTGCAACTCAATAGGCAAACCATGGCAGTCCCACCCTGGAACATAGGGCGCATCATAGCCATCCAGAGTTGCACTTTTATTGATGATGTCCTTGAGTATCTTGTTTACCGCATGTCCGATATGAATTTCGCCATTGGCGTACGGAGGCCCGTCGTGCAAAATGGATTTCTCCCTTCCGGCACAGGTTTCCCGAACCTTTTGATAGAGCTTTTGTTCTTCCCATTGCTTGAGCATTTGCGGTTCGCGTTGAGCCAGATTGCCACGCATGGGGAAATCAGTTTTGGGAAGATTTAATGTGTCCTTGTATTCACTCACGGGACTTGTTGATCCTATGTTGGTGGAAATGTACTTGAGGGCGCACTGATCTATTCATGCAAAATAAATCAGCGCATCCTTTAACCCATACGTTTCCGTGTCAATAAGTTGTCTGAATCCATGGATTCAGATAATAATAAAATTTGTAACTACTCAGCGTAATTATATGTAAGACGGCAAGTTATTGATTATTCGGGCTTCGGCAGCACGGATGCTGCCGTAGAACGTACATGGATGTATTCACAGCGTCCCGTATAATCAATAACTTACCGCCTCCGCTGGTTATGCCACTGAGTAGTTACTTAAATCTGGTGTATCTTCCGCGCTCGTGCAGCATCCAGCAAGATCTGTTGCTGCAACTCGTCGAAAGAAGAAAACTTTTTCTCATCCCTGATTTTTTCCAGGAATGTAATTCCTACCTGGCTGCCATAAACCTGGCGGTCAAAATCAAACAAATGCACTTCAAGCAAGGGGCGTCCTTCACCATCCACAGTGGGACGTGTACCCACATTGGCAACACCGAACAAATCATCATCCTGCAATCCCTGTACCCGCACGGCAAAAACGCCGTTCACAGGACTGCTGCGTCGGTGTAAATTCACATTCAGGGTAGGAAAACCAATGGTTCTGCCTCGCTGATTGCCGTACCCCACTCGCCCACAAATTTGATACGGGCGTCCCAGGCATTGCTCCGCAGTGGCAAAATCTCCCACTGCCAATGCTTCACGAATACGCGTACTGCTGATGCGGCAGTCGTCGTGGCTGACGGTGTTCAGATTCTGCACCCCAAAACCGTATTTTTCCCCCCATTCTTTCAACAGGGAAAAATCACCGGCGCGTTGTTTCCCAAAACGGAAATCATCACCGACATACAGATGCCTGATTCCCAGGCCATCCACAAGCAATTGCTGCACAAAATCATCAGCAGACAGATTTGCCAGACGTTGATTGAATTCAAGCAATACCACCCGTTCAATGCCACAGCGACGGATATGGATAAGTTTTTCACGCAAGCGGGTCAAACGGGGTGGAGCCGCTTGTGGCTGAAAAAATTCCATGGGCTGGGGCTCAAACAGGATAACTGTCGAAGGCACACCCAATTCCTGCGCCTTGTGTTGCAATGCCTGAAAAACACCTTGATGCCCCAGATGCACACCATCGAAATTACCAATGGTCGCCGCGCAGTCGCGATGACAGGCACGCAGATTATGTTGTCCACGAACAAGTTGCATCTTATTTGACAACAACGCTGGCGCTGACGCCAACATTCATACCTGCTGTTATGGGGTCACAATCATATGCCTGCTTATCCCGCAATTTGTTACCAAACCAAGGGCCTTTCATTATTCCTTTTTCGTACCACAAACCGTTGAGAAAGCCGTTAGAAGACAATACCAACAACGCCTTGCCACGTTCTATCCCCTTGTGTTCGATCCATTCGATATCAAACACTCTGCCATCGGTGGTTCCTCTGACAAATCCCTTATCCAATTCGTAACAACCCATCACCTTGTTTCCATCAACCTGCAATTTAAGCCGTTTATAATTGGTCTGATAAAACCCGTTGGGGTCCAACCATGGTGTCTGTTCGTCCACAGGCGTGCCATAAGCCTCCAGTTCATTGATTTCCGTGTATCTTGGATTGCCAAAGTTCGACAGAATTTCAACTTTCAGCCAACGAGCCACGACAGGGGTTGCCAATTTGACTTCCTTACGGGCAAATTGCGCTGCCTCGATTTCCACCACAGGCATCCATCCCGATTGGGGCGATGTCACCGATGCCGAAAAACGAATTTTCCGTGCCGACACCCCCGGATAATCCAACTCATCAGTTTCTCTGTTGTCCACAACCAAGCTGTTCAATCGCTGGGTTTGAGCCAACTCAATGACAAAACTCTGGGGAAACCAACCACTACGTCCCGGTTTACTGCTGGCCCAATAGTTCTGCAAGCTGCCATCAATCATGGCATTGACCGGAAATTCCTTATCATACTGCCCGGTATGCGCCAAAATAACCGCACCATTCTTCATCAGCAGAACATTGTTGCCTTGGGTCGTCCCGGTCTCCGAGGCAGCAAAACCTTGGGACACGCCTACACACAGCAATAATGCTGCACAAACCTTAGATAAAGCAGTCAATGACATTTTTAACACCGCGTAACCCCATGACTTTCGAACCAACCAGAAGTCTGTCGGATTTAACGCTGTTTAGCTGCAAATCTGACAGGCTCATAGTCTACAACGAATCCAGCACTTATGCTCGCCCGGTGTTGCGAAAATGACGCCCCCGAATTCCCATCAAAATCAATAACAAAAAATAGGTCAAGGCACCAATGCCGATCCAACTTCCCAACCAGGCTGCTCTCATCCACACACTGACCGCACTCCATTCCGCCAATGTAGGTGCACCGAACAGAATCACCCCAGCCATCCCTGCGGATGCGAGAAATACCTTCAACCACAAGCCAGGCCAGTTGCTGTCCGGCTGGTAAACACCATTATTGCGTAAACCACGGAACAACAATGCCGCATTGACGAATGCCGACAAGCTGGTCGCCAGTGCCAACCCTGCATGTTGCAAAGGAAAAATCAGCACCAGATTGAACACCATATTGATGCCCATGGCAATCAACCCGATCTTGACCGGCGTTTTTGTATCTTGTCTGGCATAGTATCCCGGTGCCAGCACCTTTATAAGGATAAATGCCAGCAAACCCACGGAATATGCCATCAGGCTCAGTCTTGCCATGCTGACATCATGCATATCAAATCGCTCTGAAAGAAACAGGGTAACAATCATCGGTCCTGCCAGAACAGCCAGCCCGACGGCAGCAGGCGCACCCAATAACAGGGTGGTCCTCAATCCCCAGTCCAATGTATGGCTGAATGCTTTGGTATCGGCTGCTGCATGGCGTTTGGAAAGGCTGGGCAGTATAACGGTGGCCAAGGCCACCCCTAACACGCCCTGGGGAAATTCCATCAGACGGTCTGAATAATACAACCAGGAAATACTGCCAGTTTGTAAAAACGAAGCCAATACGGTATCCAGCAACAGATTGATTTGCACTACAGACACGGCGAACAGGGCGGGCAACATCAATTTCATGATGCGCCCTACCCCGTCATGTGAAGGTTTGGGCTTGAATGAAGGCAACAACTTCAATTGATGCAGGAAAGGTAACTGAAAAGCAAATTGAATCACCCCCGCAATCAACACTCCCCATGCCAATGCCACTACCGGTTGCTGCATGTGGGGCGCCAGTATTAACGCCGCCCCGATCAAACACAAATTCAGTAGCACTGGTGTAAATGCAGGAACGGCAAAACGATTGTGGGCATTCAATATCCCACCTGCAAAGGCAGTCAGCGAGATGAACAATAAATATGGAAAGGTAAGCCTGAGCATTTGTGCTGCCAAATCCAGTTTTTCATCTGCACCATCGAGTACCCAGCCAAAAGCAAATACCGATACGATCAGGGGTGCTGCAACAACACCAATGAACGACACGATCAATAGCACCATCCCCAAAGTGCCCGCTACATGGTCAACCAGCGCTTTGAGTTCTGAGCGAGATCGTTGCTCTTTGTATTCCATGAGAACAGGAACAAAAGCCGTGGCAAAAGCCCCCTCTCCAAACAGGCGTCGCAGGAAATTGGGGATCTTGAATGCAACAAAAAACGCATCTGTGGCAGCATCCGCACCAAAAACCCGCGCCAACACCAGATCCCGGACGAAACCCAGCACGCGGGAAATCATCGTGTTACCACCTACGGTAGTCAGGGATTTGAGCAACGATGCCAGAACGATACCTTATCAATATGAACTTAGTCGAAGCATTCTACCCTAGGAGCCTGTCAGATTTAACACTGTTTGGCTGCAAATCTGTGGATAGCGATCAACTGGGCTTATCAGGTTCGTTAAATAGACCAGCTATTCGCCTCACCTGACAAACCCATTTGATTCACTCCCACAGATTTTCGCTTCAAACGGTCAAGTCCGACAGGCTCCTAGAGCCCCGATTCACCCTAACAGAGTTTTCCACACAAGCTGTGGATAACTCTGTGAAGAAGATGCGAAA
>CAYXOS010000002.1:14023-41178 GCA_964467115.1 uncultured Sedimenticola sp. | reverse complement strand
CATGCATGAAGGCAGTGAGAATAAGGTGAAGATCGCAGCAAATACCTCAGGGCACCCGCTGTTACGCAAGAGAAACTTACCTTATTGTACTCGCGAGGAGTCAGAATCAAATCAAGCTGAGACCGCTTAAAATCAACAGTTTGGCATGATTTGACGCTGATCCCTAAGATTCTTTCACCCCATAATAAAAAATATACCGCAAAACCAATGCATTACCACCATGTTTAAATGCAGCGCTTGCAGTAAGCTACCGATCTCCTTGTCCTGTAACAATTCTGTAACCCTATCCACAGAACCTGTGGATAACTATATAAATAAACTCTGCGAACGACAACAAAAAAACTTTAATACAAGCCTTAAGCCTACATTGTATAAATTTTATACGATTTTGTTATTCAATAAAATCAATGGGTTACAACAGAATACTCTCTGACAGGCAATTAACATAATAAAAGAATGGGAATAGATATTACTGACCTTAAATATGTGAATAAAAATTATATAAACACAGTTAAGAGATTAGTAAAACTGATGGGCATCTCGAACGATGGTATTTCTATCGGAAGCTTGGATTTGTTTTATAACAAAGCAGATTATTCCTGACACATCCGACAACTTCACCGCCACGCGAATGTAGGCATGGAAGTTGTCGTTGTGTTCGGGGATGCAGGCACGAAATCACGAATTAATAAAGATGCCCCAAGGAAGCTCTGATCGATTCATGACACGGCATCTTGCCACGCAGAATCAATCAGTGCTTCCCTAACGCTACTTTGCCGCAGAAACAGCCTTTGAACCACTACAGTCCCATGCGAAAGTACAATCCAACTCGGACAATACGGTCACCAAACCGGTTTCACCATCAGTGAGCATCATGGAAATAGGGGTTCTACCACCAAATCGGCGCTGTCCCTGGTGAACCCAGCGACCGGACATCTTTGGGTTCATGGGGTAAGCAGTACGCAGGGCATCGGCTATACGCAATAGATACTGGGATCGACGCAACACATCCGGGTGGTTGGGAAACACCATTTTGCCATCACGAAAGCTGGCAAAGTTCCGTGTCTTGACTTCCGGCGGCATAGCCAGCAGTTCATGCATGGTCTTGTTATCAAGCTTCCACTTGTCCAACAAGTTCATGACAGCGCGGGTAATATCCGCCATCGCCTGTTGTTGTGTATCGTCACTCATCTCTACTCCAGAAATCTGAATTTATTGTCGTAATAGTGGAGTATTTTACTAGGTTATTTGCTTTATTGCCAATTGCGGATTTTTCATACTCAAATTTTCTTATTTGAAAAGACGCTGCCACCAACGTCGCCGATTATTGGGTAGGGGGCGATCCGCTTGCAGATCTACTGGCCGAATTCGGCTCAAAACCCATCCAGGCAAAGGAGGGTTATCACTAAAACCACACACCACCCCAAGGTTGTTGGGGTCATAGATCTTGACCATTTCCGGTTGTTTCAGATCATCGGCGTAAACAATGCCGCAATAGTCTTCGTCGTGCTCGGTACGCAACAATTTATCGATCTCTGTAATGAAATCAGTAAATGCTGGGGCTGCCAGGGGCGCAGATGGCAGGTCTTCACCAATAGCATACACATACCAGCCTTCTGGGCGCTCTCTAAGGCGCTGCCACAGCTCATCAAGGTGATGCCAACGCAATGCAGAGGTAAAACTGCCACGAAAAGCCTGAAGATAGTCGCTGTGTGCTTGCTCTTGCATAGGTATAATCTCTTTTTTGCCTTTTATTGAAATTGATATGACCGCCTTATACCAGTCGAATCTTTCAAACCTTGAACTCGTCAACCGAGGCAAGGTGCGCGACATCTATGCTATCGACGACCATACCATGCTCATCGTCACCACAGATCGTCTGTCTGCTTTTGATGTCATTCTTCCCCAGCCCATTCCCGGCAAGGGCGAAGTGCTGACCCGGGTTTCCAACTTCTGGTTTGGGCGTACCCAGAATCTGATCCCCAATCATCTCACGGATATTCCGCTGGAATCTGTAGTTCCTGATGCCGCAGAACGCGCTACCCTGGGTGACAGAGCAGTTATTGTACGTCGACTCAAACCTTTGCCTGTTGAAGCCATCGTGCGGGGTTATATCATTGGTTCAGGCTGGAAAGATTATCAGAAAAGCGGCAAGGTTTGTGGCATTGAGCTACCTGCGGGTCTTTCCCTGGCTGACAAACTTCCCGAGCCCATCTATACGCCTTCCACCAAAGCCGATGTCGGTGATCATGACGAGAATGTCGATTTCGCCCACACTGTGGCTATTCTTGGCGAAGACCTGGCAGCACAGGTTCGTGATGCCAGTCTGGCATTATACAAACAGGCAGCAGACTACGCCCTCGAGCGAGGCATTATCATCGCTGATACCAAATTTGAATTTGGGCTGGATAACGAAGGTGTTTTGCACCTCATCGATGAAGCTTTGACCCCCGACTCTTCGCGCTTCTGGCCCAAGGATCAGTACCAGCCTGGCAGCAGCCCACCCAGTTTTGATAAACAATTCGTGCGTGATTACCTCGAAACCCTGGATTGGGACAAGACCGCCCCTGGGCCTGAGCTTCCTCAGGAAATCATCGATAAGACCGCAGAAAAATATCGCGAAGCGGAACAACGGCTTACCCAACAATAATGGCAAAGCCTCCACGTATCACACTCTACAGCAGTTCTGGCTGCAGCCATTGCCGACAGATCAAGCAATGGCTGCAGCAACACCAGATTAAATTCATGGAATTCGACGTGCAACGCAATCAACGCGCTTTCAAAGATTTTCAGCGTTTGGGTGGCAAAGGTGTTCCCTTGCTGGTGATTGGTGAGCGACAAATCCAAGGCTTCAATCCCAAGCAGCTCACCTCCCAGCTACGCAAAGCCGGTGTAAAACTGACATGAGCCACCCTTATGATGCCCTGTCTCCAGACCTGATATTGGACGCTGTGGAAAGTGTTGGATTTGAAGTCAATGGCAGTATGTTGGCACTTAACAGCTACGAGAACCGCGTGTTGCAGATCGGGCTGGAAGAACAGCAACCCGTGATCGCCAAATTCTATCGTCCTCAGCGCTGGACCGACGAGGCCATACTCGAAGATCACCTGTACAGTATGGAGTTGGCAGAGCAGGAAATCCCCGTCGTGGCTCCCTTACGCAACCAGCAACAGCAAAGCCTGTTCGAATATCAGGGTTTTCGCTTTGCCCTTTACCCCCGGCAAGGCGGGCGCAGTCCCAACCTGGAAAACCTGGATCACCTTGAGTGGATAGGACGCTTCCTCGGACGTATCCATGCTGTGGGAGCCAGCAAACCTTTCGTCCACCGCGAAAACCTGGATGTCCAAAGTCTGGGCTGGCAATCCATACACTGGCTGAAAGCACAGGATATTCTGCCACCAGAGCATGCTGCTCAGTATCTGGCGTTGTGCGAAGCCCTGTTGCATCAAATTGATGACATCTTTGCCCAACAAGAACTCAACTCCCTGCGGCTACACGGCGACTGTCATCCTGGAAATATTCTGTGGACAGACCAGGGGCCTCACTTTGTTGATATGGACGACTGCCGCAATGGTCCTGCGATTCAGGATCTGTGGATGTTACTTTCGGGTGATCGGCAGGAAATGTCGCTGCAACTCAGTGAATTACTCGAAGGCTATCGTTTATTCCAGGATTTCGATTCCAGACAACTTCAGCTCATCGAACCCTTGCGCAGTTTGCGGCTGATTCACTACAGCACCTGGCTGGCAAGACGTTGGGATGACCCCGCCTTCCCCAAGGCTTTTCCCTGGTTTAATACCAGCGCCTATTGGCAGGAACAAATCGCAATTCTTGAACAGCAACAACAACTGTTGCAACAGCCTCCACTGTCTGTCTACTGAATTTGCAAAGAAAGCTCTGATTGATTCTGGCGCGAGAGAGGGTGCTCTGAAGTATTGCGAAGGTTTGCAACGAGGAAATGAACAGCTTGCGCCGCAAGATGCCGCGTCATGAATCGATCAGAGTTTCCGTAATAAGCCAATCAGGGTTCTGCCACCTTGCTGTCCAAAGCAACCAGCTTGGGTTTGGCTGCCCGTTTCTTTTCCACACTAACCAGCTTGATAGAATCGAGATAGGGAACCAGACCATTCAGTTCCATCGTCTTTTTTACTGGCGCACTATAAGCCAGTTTCAGAAACTTCTTTATTTCCCGCAAACGCTTGTTTTTCATGGAAACATAAGTGAAGTACAGCGGGCGATACAAAGGGTATTCTCCCGCTTTGAGGGCAGCAACCGTTGGTGTTACACCCTCCAGTTGTAATAGCTTCACGGGTAACTTGCGGGCAATAACAAAGCTTTCTACCGCTATAGCATTTGGGTTGCTCTGCAACACCTCATGCAGTTTATCGGTATCTGCAAATACCTGTGCTTGAGCCAAGTTTTGATCCATATCCAACCCCAGTCGTTGACGCAGGGAAGCCGCCACACCGGAAAGCCGATCTTCTCTCCGCAAGAACTGAATTGGCACATCTTTGCCACCCAATGCTTTCCAATTGGTGATTTTTCCCTGGAGAATCTGTTTCAATTGAGACAATGAAATGTTGCTCACTGGGTTATCCGCATGGGTGACCACAACCAACATATCCCATGCCACGGGAATCTGCCTTACCAACCGTTCCTGGGGATTTCCAGTCAACCTTTTGCGCCCAGCCCCTCCTGCATCCACTGCTCGCGCAGCCACTTCTCGGATACCTTCGCTACCCTGTTCGCTTTCCACTACAACTTCAGTACCGTAGAAACGTGTAAATTGGGTAGCCATATCTTGAACAAACCCCTCCTGCATCTCCACAGGTCCTTTCCAATGCATGGGAGGAGCATCTGCTGCAGCTAATACCGAAGCATAAAAACTCAAAGCAAGAATTATCATTTTCATCATGTTGATTCCTTGTTTTTGTGCAATAAAGCCCGCCACACAAACAAGCCGAATACGGACTTTACTACAGACGTATAACGATGCTTAATAATATTCTGATATACTAACATTAATGACCGCACAAACTAAACTTTTTTATCGAAGCAATTGGTAATTAGGGGGATGCCAGCACTTCCCTAAACAGCCACTCCTTAAGGAAGCTCTGATTGATTCTGGCGCGAGCAGATTGTGGTGAAAAATCGTTCAGTTCAAGGCGCAAACCGCACGTAATAGCAGGCTATTGCGAAGGTTTGCAACGCAGAAATGAACGATTTTACGCCGCAAGATGTCGTGTTATGAATCGATCAGAGCTTCCTTAACATTTCCTTACACTTTATTTCCCTTTTTATTGGATAAATTTTCTACACTGCCAGTCAGGTCATTTGGGGAGACTGCGACATATACAGCTGCAATATCAATTTGTTGCGGTGCTCATCAGTTGTCGTTCACACCAACTATCAAGGGAGATTTCTGTGCAACTACATTCACTAGCGTCAATAGCAGTCGTTCTATATTCATTTTCAAGCCTCGCTTCCGCAGCTGACATTAGTACTGCGGGAATTATCGAGTCCAGAACCGGGGGATTCAAATTCCCTGATGGAAGCATTCAATCCTCTGCCATCAATATCACCACGGGCAGTGGGCTGGTTGGTGGACCGATTACTGGAAGCGGCACTATTTCCATCAAACCCCAGGGGGTTGTCAGCAGTCATCTGTCCAGCGATTCTGTCGATTCCAGCAAAATTGTCAATGGCAGCATCACCGCCGACGATACGGATTCGACCTCTGTTCAAGTCAGGGTCAGCGGCACTTGCGCCGCGGGTTCGGCAATCGCCAGTATTTCACAAACCGGACAAGTCACCTGCGCCACCATACCCACTGCCCCACAGATGGGAAAAATTGCCTATGTCGCCAAATCCGGTGGCAATTATGCCTCCATCAACGATGCTTTGAACAACGCATCAACGGGTGATACTTGGTGTGGTATCGCCTCTGCCAGCAATCCTTGCACCGTTAAGATCATGCCCGGGGTTTATGACACTACAGGGCAGGTTGCGGTGCTGGACAGACCCATTGCTATTGAAGGTAGCGGCATGGGACAGACTGTTGTTCGCAGCCCCTATCTCAGTGAGTTTGGTGGAATGATCTTTGTCGAGTCTGGCGGCGCAGGGTTAAAAATCAGCAACCTGAGCCTTGAATGGACAGGAACAACCACAACCACCTTTCCCCTGGCCATGATCTGGGATGAAGGTGGTGCAGTTTATGAAAATGTGGAACTGATTGTCGGCGGCACCCCTGCCGATTTGAAAGCAATGACCTTCTCTTCCCCGCCTACAAAGGCGTACCTGAACAATATTCACTTCAGAGTTACAGGCAACGCGCTTCCCATTTCCGTATGGTCATTTATTGACGGTAAAAACAGCGACATGGAGATAGATGGCTTGACAGCAAAGGGTAGCATCGAGTCATCATCTGGTGGGGATGTTACTCTGCTCAATAACCAATCAGGAAACTGGAAACTCTCTAATTTGGCTATCGACATGAATTTCACGGCAGACAATGGTGGCATAAACGCTATTGTCTCCAGCTATGCCGCCAGCACTCCCGACTTAACGCTATTAAATTCTACAATTCAACTACAAGGCACTGTAGCCAGCCCTGGGGGAACCGTCCCATATATATTAGGAATAAACACTCTGGGTAGTAAGAACCAAATAGACCATGTACAACTGACGTTAAACTCTACAGATTGTTTGGGGATTTATACCTCGACTACATTTGGTGACACCCCTGAATTGACAACGCTGAGCCACAGCACCATTAGCTGTAATAGTGCTAGTGGGACAGCAATCTATGCCAGCAATACGCCAGTACAGGTTTCTTTTACTTCCCTGGATGCCGCTACTCCAATGATTAATCTAGGAGGAGCTGTTGCTTGTGGCTTTGTACTTGATGGAAACCTGGCGGCACTCAATTCCACCTGCCAGTAGCCTGTGATCCTCAATGCAACAAAAAAGGCGCCGAAGCGCCTTTTTTGTTGTGTTAGCGGAAAATAACTTAGCTAACTTTAGGGTCCAGGGAACCGGACTCGTAACGCTTGTACATTTCTTCCAGAGATACTGGCTTGATCTTGGAAGCATGACCGGCGCATCCAAAGGCTTCGAAACGCGCCTTACAGATGCTGGACATGGCTTCAGTAGATGCCTTGAGGAATTTACGTGGATCAAAGTTGGCGGTGTTTTCGTGCAAGTGACGACGCACTGCACCGGTAGATGCCATACGCAGGTCGGTATCGATGTTGACCTTGCGCACGCCGTTCTTGATGCCTTCCACGATCTCTTCTACGGGTACACCGTAGGTTTCGCCCATGTCGCCACCGAATTCGTTGATGATTTTCAGCCACTCCTGAGGAACGGAAGAGGAACCGTGCATTACCAGGTGCGTATTTGGCAGACGCTCATGAATTTCTTTGATGCGGTCGATACGCAACACTTCGCCCGTAGGTGGTTTGGTGAATTTGTAAGCACCATGAGAAGTACCAATGGCGATAGCCAAGGCATCTACGCCGGTTTTCTTTACAAAATCCGCCGCTTCGTCAGGATCGGTGAGCAGTTGATCAGTATCCAGCTTATCATCAGAGCCATGACCGTCTTCTTCGCCCATCATGCCGGTTTCCAGAGAACCAAGACAACCCAGTTCGCCTTCCACAGAAACACCGCCAGCATGTGCCATATCGACCACAGTTTTGGTGGTATCGACGTTGTATTCGAAAGATGAAGGCGTTTTCATGTCCGCCATGAGAGAGCCGTCCATCATTACGGAACTGAAGCCAGACTGGATGGAACGCAAGCATACCGCTGGCTCGGAACCGTGATCCTGATGCATGACCACAGGGATATGTGGATACATTTCGATAGCCGCAGTAATCAAGTGACGCAAGAACGGTTCACCAGCATATGAGCGGGCACCGGCAGATCCTTGCATGATAACAGGGCTGTCCAGTTCATCGGCAGCTTGCATGATGGCATGCACCTGCTCCATGTTGTTGACGTTGAATGCGGGCATGCCAAAGTCGTGTTCAGCGGCATAGTCCAGTAGTTGACGCATGGAAATAAGAGCCATGATTCTCTCCTTTACAGGTTATTTAAATTCAGAATTTAATCGCATTCGGGAATATACACATCCCCAACACGTACAATTTTCATTACATTGGTGCCGCCTTCCTTGCCGGAAAGGTCACCCTTGGTGATGATCACCAGATCACCATCACGGACTGCGCCGCGACGGCGTAATTCTTCGATCACTTCAACATTCGCCATTTGCGAATTATAGCCAGTGACATCAAAGCTGACAGGATACACACCACGATACAAAGTCACCTTGCGGCGTGTTGCAACATGGGGTGTCAGAGCGTAAATAGGAATACCGGAAGAAATACGAGACATCCATTTCGCGGTAGAACCCGACTCGGTCATGGAAGCGATTGCCTTGACCCCAAGGTGATTGGCTGTGTACATGGACGCCATGGCAATGGATTCATCGATACGACCAAATACGCTATGCAAACGATGATCAGACACGCGTGTGGCTGCCTGTTTTTCTGCCTCTGCACAGACCCGTACCATTGCTTCAACAGCCTTGGCAGGATACTTTCCAGCCGCAGTCTCCGCGGACAACATCACCGCATCTGTGCCATCGATGACCGCATTGGCCACATCAAACACTTCTGCACGGGTGGGAATCGGACTTTCGATCATGGATTGCATCATCTGTGTGGCAGTGATAACCACACAGTTCAAAGAACGCGCCTTGCTGATGAGCATTTTTTGCACGGCAGGCAATTCTGCATCACCGATTTCTACGCCCAAATCACCCCGCGCCACCATGATGGAGTCGGATGCATCGATAATCTCATCGATGGTTTCCAGGGCTTCTGCACGTTCGATCTTGGAGATAATACCGCCTTTGCCGCCAGCCTCAGTCAGCAGTTTACGGGCGGCCTCTACATCTGCGGCAGTACGCACGAAGGACACTGCCACATAATCCGCATCAATGCTGGCCGCAAATTTTATGTCTTCCTTATCTTTTTTGGTCAAGGCGGGTGCAGACAACCCTCCACCTTGCTTGTTGATTCCTTTTTTGTCGGAAAGTGCGCCGCCAACAGTTACCTTGCACCGAACTTCCGCGTCGATAACCTCATCTACCCACAATACGATTTGGCCATCGTCGAGCAACAAGGTATCGCCCCGGGAAACTTCTTCAGGCAATGCCTTGTAGGTAACGCTTACACGTTCGTTGTTACCACTTTTCTTGCCCAGGGAAGTATCCAGAATAAACAGATCGCCCTCTTCCAGGTGTATAGGTCCATTTTTGAAGGAACCGATACGAATCTTCGGTCCCTGCAAATCAACCAGCACACCTACTTGTCTACCGGATGCACGACAACGATTACGAATGCGCTCAGCACGTTCGGCATGCTCTTCATGAGTACCATGAGACAGATTCAGACGCACCACATCAACACCGGCAGCAATCACCTCATCCAATACCTTCAGGTCATCAGTGGCGGGACCCAATGTGGCTACGATTTTCGTACGTCTTGGCATAAGTGCTCTCAGTCAGTAATTTTCATTACCACTTGCCCTTTAGCAAGTGGCTGGAATAAATCAGGATTTAGCGCGTTCTTCCAACATGGCGACAGCTGGAAGTTTTTTGCCTTCCAAAAATTCCAGGAATGCTCCACCACCGGTAGATATATAGGATACACGATCAGCAATACCGTATTTGTCTACAGCAGCCAAGGTATCTCCACCCCCAGCAATAGAGAAAGCATCAGAATCTGCGATCGCCAGCCCCAGGGTCTTGGTACCCTCACCAAACTGGTCGAACTCGAACACGCCCACTGGTCCATTCCACACCACGGTACCTGCTTTTTTCATGATTTCACCAAAAGCGGCTGCGGTATCTGGACCGATATCGAAAATCATATCGTCATCATCAACATCAGCGACATTCTTCACCACAGCTTCGGCACTCTCGGAGAATTCTTTACCCACAACCACGTCAGTGGGCACAGGAATCTCACCGCCTTTTGCTTTGGCCGATTCCATCAGACGCTTTGCTTCTTCTACCAAGTCTTCTTCATACAGCGACTTGCCTACATTGTAGCCTGCTGCTGCAATAAAGGTGTTGGCGATACCGCCACCAGGAATCAGCTGATCAACAACCTTGGAGAGGCTTTCCAGAACGGTCAGCTTGGTGGATACTTTTGAGCCGCCAACAATCGCCGCCATGGGACGCTTGGGGTTGTGCAAAGCCTTGCCCAAGGCGTCCAATTCACCCGCCAACAACGGACCGGCACAAGCAACAGGAGCATAAGTACCAGCACCATGGGTGGATGCCTGAGCGCGGTGAGCCGTACCAAATGCATCCATGACATAGACATCGCACAAAGAGGCATATTGTTTGGAAAGGGCTTCATCATTGGCTTTTTCACCTTTGTTGAAACGCACGTTCTCCAGCAATACGACCTGTCCATTCTCCAAAGAAGGTGCATTCTCCAGGTAATCCGTAACCAGCGCCACGTCTTGTCCCAATGCTTCAGTCAGATAATCAGATACGGGTTTGAGGGAAAACTCCGCCGCAGGCTCGCCTTCCGTAGGACGTCCCAGGTGGGACATCAACATGACCTTGGCTCCTTGCTCGATACAATGTTTAATCGTAGGAATAGAGGCGCGAATACGCTTGTCAGAAGTCACTTTTCCGTCTTTGACGGGAACATTGAGATCCTGACGAATCAGTACACGTTTACCGGACAGGTCGAGATCGGTCATCTTGATAACGGACATTTTGGTATCTCCTGCTGAAAGTTTGGAATCTGAGCCTGAGCCCAGGATTGAATTTCAAAATATTTTGCAAAAACCGGGCTTTTGCAAAACATTCTCAATCAGATAAAAACGCAGGATGGGCATTGCCATCCTGCGTTTCCACTACTTAGTTTTTCGCAACGTGCTCTACAAAACGCATCATGTTGCAGGTATAACCGTACTCATTGTCATACCAGGAAACCACTTTCACGAAAGTGCCGTCCAGTGCAATACCTGCACCTGCATCAAAAATGGAAGAAGCACTGTAACCACGGAAGTCAGTGGATACCACTTTGTCTTCAGTGTAAGCCAAGGTGCCTTTCATGGAACCTTCAGAGGCTTCTTTCATGGCAGCACAGATATCTTCATAGGAAGCTTCATTGTCCAACTCAACGGTCAAATCAACAACAGAAACGTCAGAAGTTGGGACACGGAAAGCCATGCCAGTCAGTTTGCCATTCAGCTCAGGCAGTACCACGCCAACCGCTTTGGCCGCACCTGTAGAAGAAGGAATGATATTTTCCAGGATACCGCGACCACCACGCCAGTCTTTCATGGAAGGACCGTCGACAGTTTTCTGGGTAGCCGTTGCTGCATGAACAGTGGTCATCAAACCACGCTTCAGACCCCATTTGTCATTCAGAACCTTGGCAACAGGCGCCAGACAGTTAGTGGTACAGGAAGCAGCAGAAACAATTTTCTGACCCGCGTAAGTCTCGTGGTTTACGCCATAAACAAACATGGGCGTACCGTCTTTGGAAGGCGCACTCTGCACCACTTTCTTGGCACCTGCGTCGATGTGCTTCTGACAACCTTCTTCGGTCAGGAAGAAACCCGTACAGTCGATAACGATCTCAGCGCCAACTTCGTTCCATTTCAGGTCTGCAGGATCACGCTCAGCAGTCAGACGGATTTTCTTGCCATCAACAACGAAGTTGTTTCCGTCAACGCCAACCTCTTTGGGGAAACGACCGTGAACGGAATCATACTTGAGCATGTATGCCAGGTAATCGGCATCCAGCAAATCGTTGATACCAACAATTTCAATCTCAGGGAAATCATTGGTTACTGCGCGAAAAACCATGCGACCAATACGGCCAAAACCGTTAATACCGACTTTAATAGTCATAAACTTTCTCCAATACTTTTGAACAACACAAACAAGCACTCCCCACAATGGGGGAGTGTCAGATTAATTACATTACGCCTTTAACCGCACCAACGACATTTTCGACGGTGAAGCCGAAGTGTGGGAACAGCTCGTTGGCAGGAGCAGACTCACCGAAGCGATCGATGCCGACAACTCGGCCAGTACCCACGTACTTGTACCAGAAGTCGGTTACACCCGCTTCTACCGCAACACGGGCGGTGACGCTGGGAGGCAATACAGAATCCTTGTATTCCTGATCCTGTTCATCGAAAACTTCGGTGCAGGGCATGGAAACTACGCGAATCTTTTTACCTTCGGCAGTCAGTTGTTTTGCTGCATCCATTGCCAGGGCAACTTCAGAACCGGTGCCAATAATGATGGCATCAGGTGTGCCGTCACAATCTTGCAACACATAACCACCGTGAGCGATCAGTGACAACTGGTCATCAGAACGCACTTGATGGGGCAATCCCTGACGAGAGAAGATCAGGCAGGAAGGGCCGCTCTTCTTCTCTACAGCACACTTCCAGGCAACGGCTGTTTCTACCGCATCACAAGGACGCCAGGTGCTCATGTTGGGAATGAGGCGCAAGGTAGAGATTTGCTCGATGGGCTGGTGAGTAGGGCCGTCTTCTCCCAGGCCAATAGAATCGTGGGTATAGACGAACAGACTGCGAACTCCCATCAATGCCGCCATACGCAAAGCATTTCTTGCGTACTCGGAGAACATCAGGAAGGTGCCACCGAAAGGAATGAAACCACCATGCAGGGTTACACCATTCATAATCGCCGACATGCCGAATTCACGTACGCCGTAGGAAATATAGTTGCCATCAGCAACGGTGTCAGTAATGGACTTGCAATCCGGCCATGAGGTCAGGTTGGATGGCGTCAGGTCAGCAGAGCCGCCCAGGAATTCAGGCAGGGCTTCAGCATAGGCAGTAATTGCCTTCTGGGACGCCTGACGCGTTGCAGGGCTTGCCGCTGCTTCGTCAGTTGCCTTGATGTAATCGTCAGCCACTTGCTGCCAGTTATCTGGTAGATCACCCGCCATGCGACGTTCGAACTCGGCCGCCAGCTCAGGATAAGCCGCTTTATAGGCAGCAAACTTTTCGTTCCAGCTTTCTTCTGCTGCCTTGCCTGCTTCTTTCGCATCCCAACCTGCGTAGATTTCGTCAGGAATAACGAAAGGCGCATGTGGCCAGCCAATGTTGTCGCGAGTTGCTTGAATCTCTTCATCACCCAGAGGTGCGCCGTGACAATCGTGAGAACCACACAGGTTTGGTGCACCAAAACCGATAACGGTTTTGCAGCAAATCAGGGTTGGCTTGTTGTTTACAGACTTGGCTTCATGAATTGCCTTGTCGATGGCTTCGGCATTGTGACCATCGACATCACGAATCACATGCCAACCATAGGCTTCAAAACGGGCTGGAGTGTCATCACGGAACCAACCTTCAGTATGTCCATCAATGGAAATGCCATTGTCATCCCAGAAAGCGATCAGTTTTCCCAGACCCCATACACCGGCCAGTGAACAGCTCTCGTGAGAGATACCTTCCATCATGCAACCGTCACCCATGAAGGTGTAAGTGTAGTGATCGACAATATCGTGTCCTTCACGATTGAACTGGGCAGCCAGGGTGCGCTCGGCCAGTGCCATACCAATGGCATTGGTGATGCCCTGACCAAGAGGACCGGTAGTGGTTTCTACGCCTGGCGTATAACCATACTCTGGATGCCCCGGTGTCTTGGAGTGCAGTTTACGGAAGGCTTTCAGGTCATCGATACTCAAATCATAACCTGTCAGATGCAACAGTGAATAAATGAGCATGGAACCGTGACCATTGGATAAAACAAAACGGTCACGATCCGACCATGCCGGATTGGAGGGGTTGTGTTTCATGTGGCCGTTCCACAACACTTCGGCGATGTCCGCCATACCCATGGGTGCACCGGGGTGGCCGGAATTTGCTTTTTGAACAGCATCCATGCTCAAAGCACGGATAGCATTGGCAAGATCTTTACGCGAGGACATAAGCCCCTCCCTATGATTTCAAGCTGATAAAAAACCCTCTCCCTCCAAAAAATCATTTGGAAGGCTGGATTCAGAACATACGGGGACTTGCTAATCGTCCCCTTGAAAAACTAATACAATATATTTAGAAAGCATAACGCTTGTAGCAGGCTGTAAGCTACCGATGTTTTGAATATGCCCATAAACTAAAATTAGAGCAAAACCTTCAAATACCGCAAAAACCAACAGCTATTCAGCGGGTTACAACAATTTCTTTAACCACCAACACAAACTGGTTTTATCATCCTGACAAACAGTTTATTTTCCAAGGAAGCCCAATAAAGCACCGATTTAGTCATCAACCCGCATCTTGTGCCCAAAGTTATTCAGCGCTTCCTCAATCATCCAACCATTTAATAGAACAACCCATGCTGGGAATTTGATCTTCAGGCCCCTCACCCGTGTCAGCCACCTGCTTCATCGCTTCAAACAGGTCACGACGCGCATCGGTCGATGCAGCTTCCTTGCGACTGGCATCCAGACGCCCACGGTATTGAAGCTGAAGATCTGCGTTATAGCCGAAAAAATCCGGAGTACAAACCGCCCCATAGGCTTTTGCTGTCTGCTGGGTTTCATCGAGTAAATAGGGAAAGGGGAAATTATTCTCCGCTGCGATTCTTTTCATATTCTCGAAAGAATCTTCCTCATATTGATGCGGGTCATTGGACATGATTGCCACAGAATTAACGCCCAGTTCCCGCAACTCACGGGTATCGCGTACCAGCCTGTCCAGCACAGCCTTGACATAAGGACAATGATTGCAGATAAACATTACCAGCAACCCCTTTTCCCCCTTACAGTCATCCAGGGTCCATATTTTGCCGTCCACCCCGGGAAGTGCAAAATCAATCGCTGGTTTACCAAATTCACATACTGGCGTTTGCAAAGAAACCATATCTGTTTATTTTTAGCCGCGCTGTGGTGTCGAATGGATAGCCGCTTAGTTTACCAACTACCGGGGGAAATAAAAAGTTGACAATTCCCCCAAAATACCGATAATCCAGACTCATGCGCCAATTTGACTCAGATTGCGGGCGCAAAATAAATGCAGCTAAAGCGAGCTTCCGGCAACCATGCCGAGGAACCCGTCTTTTGTTGCACAAGACGGGTTTTTTAATGGGAAAATATTTCATGAGTGACTTTACCTTTACTTCAGAGTCTGTTTCCGAAGGACATCCAGACAAAGTAGCCGATCAGATTTCTGATGCGGTGCTTGACGCCATCCTCACCGAGGACGAAAACCCCGAACACGCCCGGGTCGCTTGCGAAACCATGGTCAAAACCGGCGCCGTCATCGTTGCAGGAGAAATCACCACTAACGCCTGGGTGGATCTGGATGAGTTGGTCAGAGAAGTGATCTGTGATATTGGCTACACCAGTTCTGACGTGGGCTTTGATGGCAGCACCTGTGCAGTCATGTCTCTCATCGGCAAGCAATCCAGTAATATTGCCCAAGGCGTCGACCGAGCCAAGCCCGAAGAGCAAGGCGCTGGCGACCAGGGCATGATGTTCGGCTACGCCACCAATGAAACCGACGTACTGATGCCTGCACCACTCACCTATTCCCACCGACTGGTCGAACGCCAGGCGGAAATGCGCAAAAGCGGTGTCCTGCCCTGGTTGCGTCCTGATGCCAAAAGCCAGGTGAGCATGCATTACCAGGATGGAAAAATCATTGGCGTGGACGCCGTGGTGTTGTCTACTCAGCATGACCCGGATATCGAATTAGGCGATCTGCAAGAAGCGGTGATGGAAAACATCATCAAGCCAGTTCTGCCCGAGGAATGGATTACCGACAACACCGATTTCCATATCAACCCTACTGGCAAATTTGTTATCGGTGGTCCCGTGGGTGATTGTGGTTTAACCGGTAGAAAAATTATTGTGGATACCTACGGTGGCGCAGCGCGTCATGGCGGCGGTGCATTTTCTGGCAAAGACCCTTCCAAGGTTGACCGTTCTGCAGCTTATGCAGGACGCTATGTTGCCAAGAACGTGGTAGCAGCTGGACTGGCGGATCGCTGCGAAATTCAGGTATCCTATGCCATTGGTGTCGCCAAGCCGACTTCGGTTTCCATCAGCACTTTTGGAACCGGCAAGATCGCTGACCACCTGATTGTGGAATTGATCAACAAGCATTTTGATCTGACACCCTGGGGAATCAGCCAGATGTTGAATCTGGTCAAACCTATTTACCGTCAGACCGCAGCCTATGGTCATTTTGGTCGTGAATACGACGAAGCCAGTGGCGCTTTCAGTTGGGAGCGCACTGACAAAGCAGAAGCATTAAAGGCTGACGCTGGAATTTAACACAAACACAACCGCCCCGAGGAGCGCTGCGACAGGGTTTTCCTGCCAGGCTCGGGGTGGTGATTTTTTGAGAACGGCGCTCATCATTTAACATTAAGAACGAGGTTGAATCATGAGCAACGAAGATTACATAGTCGCTGATATGTCCCAAGCAGATTGGGGACGCAAGGAAATCGCTATCGCAGAAACTGAAATGCCTGGGCTCATGGCATTGCGCGACAAGTACAGCGACAGCAAGCCCCTCAAGGGCGCGCGTATTGCAGGCTCTCTGCATATGACCATTCAGACAGCCGTACTGATCGAAACCCTGACAGCTTTGGGTGCCGAAGTACGCTGGGCATCCTGCAACATTTATTCCACCCAGGATCATGCCGCGGCAGCCATCGCCGCTACCGGTGTACCTGTATATGCGTTCAAAGGCGAAACCCTGACTGAATACTGGGATTTCACTCACCGCATCATGGCATGGGCTGATGGTGGCACACCCAATATGATTCTCGACGATGGGGGTGATGCAACCTTGCTCATCAACCTTGGTGCCAAGGCGGAAAAAGACCTGTCGGTACTGGACAACCCCACTAGCGAAGAAGAGGAAGTGTTGTACGCCGCCATCAAGCAACGCGTTGCTGATCAGCCCGGCTGGTATTCGAACATCCTGAAAAACATTCAAGGAGTTACCGAAGAAACCACCACCGGCGTGCATCGTTTGTACCAGATGGCAGAAAACAATGATCTGCCTTTCCCCGCCTTCAACGTCAACGATTCGGTAACCAAATCCAAATTCGATAATCTTTATGGCTGCCGCGAATCCCTGGTGGACGGCATCAAACGCGCCACCGATGTAATGATTGCCGGCAAGATTGCGGTGGTTCTGGGCTATGGCGATGTGGGAAAAGGCTGCGCTCAGTCGTTGCGAGGCCTCGGCGCTACCGTGTGGATTACTGAAATCGACCCCATCTGTGCACTGCAAGCCGCTATGGAAGGCTATCGCGTAGTAACCATGGACGACGCCGCTTCCCAGGCTGATATTTTTGTAACCGCTACCGGTAACTTCCATGTCATCGATCACGACCATATGGCGGCGATGAAAGACCAGTCTATCGTCTGCAACATCGGACATTTCGACAACGAAATCAATGTTGCCAGTCTGGAGCAATACCAATGGGAAGAGATCAAACCTCAGGTCGATCACATCATTTTCCCTGATGGCAAGCGCATCATTCTGTTGGCACAGGGGCGTCTGGTTAATCTTGGCTGTGCTACCGGACACCCCAGTTTCGTCATGTCCAACTCCTTTACCAATCAGGTATTGGCGCAAATGGAGTTGTTCAACCAAAACGGCGAATACAAGAATGAAGTCTATATCCTGCCGAAAAAGCTGGATGAGGAAGTGGCTCGTCTGCATATCGACAAGATCGGTGTCAATCTGACCCAACTTTCCCAGACTCAGGCTGACTATATCAGTGTTCCTGTCGACGGCCCTTATAAGCCAGACCATTACCGCTACTGAGGATATGCCGCCGGAGATATATTGATTTTCTTCGGCGGCTGTTTCAATCATGCCCAATTCCAGCACAAACAATCCTGCTATCAGCTTCGAGCTTTTCCCGCCAAAAACGGAGAAAGGCATGCAAAAGCTGCAGCATGTAGTCAAGGATCTTACTCAACTTAAACCCCAGTATTTCAGCGTCACTTATGGCGCTGGTGGATCCACTCAGGATCGCACGTTCGCCACGGTGGACTGGCTGCGCGACCAAGGAATAGACACAGCCCCCCATTTATCCTGCATTGGCACAGACAAGGATGAAATACTCGATATCCTGAAGCGCTATCAACAACAAGGCATCAGCCGCATTGTTGCGCTTCGCGGTGACCTTCCTTCAGGTTCAGGCCCGGGCGGACTGGGCGAACTCAATTATGCCAACGAGCTGGTGGAATTTATCCGTCAATCATTTGATGACGCTTTTCACATCGAAGTCGCTGCTTATCCTGAGTTTCACCCTCAGGCGGAAAATGCTCAGGCAGATCTCGACAACTTTGAACGTAAAGTAAAAAGTGGTGCCCATGGTGCCATAACCCAATACTTCTACAATACAGATGCCTATTGGCGTTTTCTTGATGACTGCCAGAAACGGCAAATTGAAATTCCTGTTGTTCCTGGCATTATGCCCATTACCAACTACAGTTCCCTGGCGCGTTTTTCCGATGCCTGTGGGGCTGAGATTCCGCGTTGGATACGCAAACGCCTCGAATCCTATGGGGACGATCTCGCCAGTATCCAGGCGTTTGGTAACGAAGTGGTTTCCCAGCTCTGCACACAGCTGCTCGACGGTGGCGCGCCTGGTCTGCACTTCTACACCATGAACCAGTCATTAAGCGTTAAAAATATTTGTACCTCCCTGGGCATCGACGGTGCGCCTGCCTCGTAACAGACTTTCCCAACCCCTTGCGGTTGGGAAGGAGCTGGCACTACCCAAAAGTATTGCACGCCATGTGCAACAGGTACTGCGCATGAAACCCGGTCAAGACATCATTCTCTTCAATGGTATGGACGGGATAGACTACCGTGCAACCTTGCTTCAGGTAGACAAAAAACAGGTACTTGCCCACATTGTTGATTGTGGAGAAGTGGAAGCAGCACCCAAGCTGGCGATTCACCTGGCACTGGGAATGTCTCGCGGCGAACGCATGGATCTGGCGCTACAAAAAAGCGTGGAATTGGGGGTGGATCAGATCACGCCTCTTGTCACTGAACGAACCCAGTACAGGCTCTCGGCACAACGTCTGGAAAAACGCATGCAACACTGGCAAGGCATTATCATCAATGCTTGCGAGCAATCCGGCAGACGCTGGATTCCGACATTGAACCCTGTAGAAAAATTACGACCCTGGCTGGAAGAAACCAAGGAAATGTTGTTTTTCATGGATCCAGAAGCACGAACAAGCCTGGCGGATATTGCTGCGCCAAAAGGCAGTATGTGCTTTTTGATAGGACCAGAAGGAGGGTTTAGCAAACAGGAAAGGGCATTGGCGATAGCAGCAGGTGCCACAGCAATACGCCTGGGGCCAAGAATATTGAGAACAGAAACCGCGCCTCTGGCAGCGATTTCAGCGGCGCAAATACTATGGGGAGACTTTTTGTAGCAGCGCCCCAATGCGATCAAGGTCAGGAACCAGAGCCTCTACATTCTGCACCTTTATTCGATCACTGATAGGCCAGTCATCCGGCCAGGGGTCTCCCGCCACAACCTCAATCGTATCTTCATTCAGATTGACCAGGCGAGGCATACCCGTCGCTTCTATACCGATAAACGGCATCTTCAGCTTATCTGCAAACACATGCACCACAATGATACGCTTACGCCCACGCGTGCCTTCTCTTTCAACGCCTAGCACACGTTCCATGGAGACCAGAGGTAGCACCAGGTTCCGCCAGGAAAAGTTTCCCAGCAACCAACCCGCATCACCACTACTTTCATTGATTTCACGATAACCGAGAATTTCGATAACCGCCGCCGCAGGGAGCAATAGGGGAGTTTGCCGTTGTGGAATGAGCAGTCCCTGCAATTCAGTCACTGCATCTGTACCGACGCTATGCATCACTATTCTCCGCCAGCAAGGTGTAGATATTCTCCAACAAATCTGTCTCCTGATAAGGCTTACCCAGGTATCCGTTCACACCCAGTTCCATTGCCCGCTCACGGTGCTTTTGACCCGTACGAGAAGTAATCATGATAATGGGAATGTCCGCCAGATCCGGTGTATTTCTGATATGACGCGCCAACTCATAACCATCCATGCGCGGCATCTCGATATCGAGGAGCATAATATCGGGTTTTGCTTCCTGTAGCACAGTAATGGCATCTACACCGTCACGTGCTGTGAGCACATTCATATTGTGGCGCTCGAGTAGACGACTGGTAACCTTACGCACGGTGATGGAGTCATCCACCACCATAACCGTAATACCCTGGGTTTCTTCTTCCTGTGCAACAATGGTTGCCTGAGTAACTACATCGGAACGAACCAATGCATTCACATCCAGGAGCAAGGCTATTTTTCCATCTGCCAGGATGGTGCCACCTGTAAACCAACGAACACCACTGAGTTGTGCGCCAATGGATTTGACCACGACTTGATAGTTGCCCAGCAGATTATCCAGTTGAATTGCCATGCGTTGCTCGCCTGAACGAACCAACAACAAGGGATACCATTTCACGCTTTCCTGGATGACTGGCTCTGAAATACCCAGCATTGCGCCCAGATAACGCACGGGATAAATATGTCCATTGTATTCAATTCCCTCTGATCCGCCTTTATAGCAGGCAATCAAATCCTTGCGGGAAGCACGAATGATAACCTCGGCAGAACCGTGGGGAATCGCCAGCACTTCATCAGCAACCTGAACCAACAGAGCCTCTGATATCGCAAGGGTAAAGGGTAAGCGAATAACAAAGCTACTACCGCGTCCCTGCTGAGAAAGTATTTCCAGAGAACCGCCAAGCTGCTTGATTTCACTGACGACGGCATCCATACCTACACCACGTCCAGCAACCTGGGTAACTTCAGTGGCAGTGGTAAAACCGGGCTGCAGAATAAACTGGTAAAGCGCGTCTTCGTCTACATCCGCTTCCGCTTCAAGCAGTCCATTGGCAATCGCCTTCTTACGAATGGCATTGCTGTCCAAACCCGCACCATCATCAGAAATGGTCAATACCACTTCTGTACCTTCTCTTGAAAGTACCAGGGATACTTTTCCTGTTTCTGGCTTGTCATTCTGAGTTCGCAGCTCTGGTGGCTCGATACCATGGGCAACCGCGTTCCGCAGCAAATGCTCCAAAGGCCCCATGATGCGGTTCAGAATGGTTCTGTCGATTTCACCTTCGGCACCGATAACATCCAGTTCCGCCTTTTTTCCCAGATTCTGCGCCGTTTGTCGCACAACCCGCTGCAAACGCGATGCCTGTCGATTGAATGGCACCATACGGCTGCGCAACAATCCATCCTGCAAATCATTGGTGACCCGTGCCTGTTGTAGCATCAGGGTATCGGCATCCCGGGTCTGCTCACTCAGGGTCTCACCAATGTTGGACAAGTCATTGATGGTTTCCGACAACGCCCGTGACAATTGCTGCAAGGTGGAATACTGATCCATTTCCAGAGGATCAAAATCCTGGTACCGATTCTGCTCGTTTTCCCGCTCATGACGAGAACGAATTTGTGCTTCTGTTTCCAGCTCCAAGGCGCGTAATTGCTTGCGCAAACGCGCGATGGTGTCATTCAATTCCTGCAAATCACTTTGCACGACCTTGTTATGCTGCTCAAGACGGGCACGGTAGATACTCACCTCACCCGCATTGTTTACCATGTGATCCAGAAGCTCTGCCAACACCCGGACGCGCTCACCCTTGCCCGCCAACTCTTCTTCTGCCTGTAAAGGAGGGGGACGATCTTTTGCCCGGGTGGGAATATCGTTTCCAGGGAAATGCAGCAGTTTTCCATCGGCACTACGCAATTCGCTTTCGCCGAAAATCTCGGAGTCAGTGAGAATTTGCGAATCAACCAGGAATGAGGATTCTGGCATCACATCCTCGACGCTGCTGCTGACTTCAGCCTGCTCAGAGACTTGTTCTTCGGCAACCGGTGTAACCCGAGCCTGTCGTGCTTCGGGAAGCTGCCACTCTTCACCAGCGGCAGCTTTCTCCAAGGCCTGGGTTATGTCGGACAACACAGGCACACCACCGCTGGTTTGCAGTTTTTCTATGCTATTTTCCAGGGCATCCAAGCCTTGACGAACCAATGGAACAAAAGCAGGATCGGCTTTCAGATCTCCAGATGCCAGGTTTTCAAACAGGGATTCCAGGGAATGGCTCAGATCACCCAGGGAAAACAACCCTGCAAAGCGGGCATTACCTTTCAAGGTGTGCAGATTACGCATCAATCCATCAATGGAATCCTGGGCGGTCAAATCCTGCTGCCAACCGGAATAATAATCTTCCAGTTGTTCGCTCAGCTCAGCTGCCTCTTCCAGGAAGATATCCAGTAGCTCTGCATCAACGTCTGGCTTGATGATTTCTGTAACAATTTCACTTTCCGGCTGCGCTTCTTCAGCAGCTTCCTGCTCAGCAAGGAGTTCGCCTTCTTCACTCCAAGATTCGGAAAGCAATATGGACTCGGGCTCGCCATCTTCATGGATGGTGGTAATTTCAGATTCTGGTAACAGGTCTTCTGTAGAAGACAAGGCTCCCATTCCTTGAGCCAGATTCTCTGCCGCCTCCAACTGCGCACTCATATCGGGCAATTTGCCATTGAGGTGCAACATATCCAAGGAACTTTCAATATCTTCCAGTACCGACACCGCACGCTTCTTGGTGTCTTCATCCACATCGCCGCCACTTGCGGTCAAAGCACCGAAGAACGACTCCATTCCTTGTAAGACATGTGCCAAGGGATTGAGTCCGGCTTGCTCCGCGCCCTGTTTAAGGTTCTGCAAATCCGCAGATATGGCGTTCCCGGTGTCAGGTGAGACTTGCTCCTGCCACGCCATGACATGTTCAGCCATTTGCTCCAGGGTCTTACCTGCTTTCTCCAAGAACAGGTCTTGAGTTTCCTGGTCAGGCACCAGGTCAGAAAGCACTTCACTGTCAGAACCCAACTGCAATTCCGAAATGACATCTGGCAACGCTTGATCAGCCTGTCGGATATCTTCTGCCAACTGTTCCCAGGCATCGATTTCAATACTCGGCGTGTTGATGGCGTCCAACATCTTTTGCATGATGTCCCTGAAGCGGGCAAAAAGGGTCAACGCAGCTCGATCACAAGTATGCGACAACTGATGCAGATGCTTGCAATACTGTTCCATCTCCCCTGCCAATGCCGCCATCGGGAGAACTTCTGCGAGATGAGAACTGCCATGCAGTGTATGCACTGCTCGTACAACGTCTGTATCGACAATGCAATGATCGCATTGCGTCATAAAGTCATCGATTACGGCAAGGTGGGTTGATGATTCTGCCTTGAATATTTCAACCAAATCTTCCGCCAGCAAGATGGAGGACTGCTCCAACTCGCTATCCATGGCTACGCTGTCTTCCTCATTTGAATCCACCAACAATTCTGATATCGGCTCTTCCAAAGCTGCAAATTCAGAATCAGGTTCAGTATCTGCGACAGATGTTTCTGCCTCTGATACCTCGACAAATGTCTTACCATCCGCCAGTGCAAAACCTTTTTCAGCAAAAGCCTCTACATCGATATTGATGGTGGAAGCTTTCGCCTGGGCTTCGACAAGCACAGGTACAGCAGCAATCACATCATCAAGATAAGCAATGACTTCCTCATTGGGTTTAACGCTACCTTCCATAATGCGATTCAACAAATTCTCCACAACCCAGGAGAACTCGCCGATTATATGGGCACCCACCATACGCCCACTGCCCTTGAGGGTGTGGAAAGAGCGGCGGAAATTCTGTAGCGCCTGCTCATTGGTAGTGTCTTCTTTCCAAAGGGGATATTGAGTTTGAATAACCTCCAATTCCTCTCCTGCTTCCTCCATGAAAATATCAAAGATATCTTCATCGATTTCATCCATTTGCAAGCTGATACCGGTATCGGTTTCTGCTTCCGCTACAGGAGCCTCTGCCTCGTCCAAAACCAATGTATCCAAATCGGTTTCAAGGTCTTCAGGAATTTCTTCAGAGATGGGTTCTAATTCTGGAACCTCGGAACTCGATGCTGGCACTTCTGCCATTGCCTCGGCTTCGATTTCCGCCGATTCTCCATCTTCGACAATCTCAGAAACTGGCAGTTGATCATCTGGAACGTCATCGAGAGGCATGGAGTCCGCAAACAGCTCATCTTCGACCACTTGTTCGTCAGCACTATCCTGCTGTTCAAACTCAGGATGAACCTCGGCTTCCTCGGCTGCTTCTTCAGAAGTCAAGCGCAACAAGGCTTCATTAGCATAGTCTGTAAATTTCTTCAGATTACTGCGATTTTCCAGTCTTGCTTCGAGGTAATATTCAATGCCGGCAAACAAATCCACCAATGCGCTTTGCTGCACGCCATTCAACTGCGTATCTTTATCTGCCAATTCTCGTAAAACAGGCTCAGCTTTTTGCATCAGCTCTGCGCTTGATTCCAGTTTAGCTATGTCAAAAACACCGATGAGGGTATGCACACTCTGTGCGACATCGTTTAAACCAGAGGCATCCGCTGTGCCCCGCAAGTAGCGTTCTACGCCTGTTTTGATATTTGAAAACTCGGCAAATGCTTCCTGAATGACCGCCTGAATACTTTCTTCTGTTTCCTGGTCGTGAGCAGCATCCTGCTCCTGTTGTGAATCCGCTTCAGCCTGGTTACCAGAGCCTTGCGCCACCAGGGAAGACTCGACTTCTACGATCACGGTAGCAATTTGCATCAACTGCTCGTCATCCAGAATTTGGTTTTCCGCTTCAGACTGAACAAGCTTCCCGGCAACCTCAGCAAGTTTTTCCCGCAACACTCCTCTGCCCAACATTCCCAGGGTATCACCTGCCTTGAGAAGTAAATCACCCAAACCTTGCAAGCGGTGGGTTTCTTCTCTATCTCCCCGAATATACAGATCCAGCGCTTCTTTAACTTGCGACAAATCTTCAAGCAAAGCACCTGCAACTGCTTGCAATACGCTTTCATCCGCACCGGTTTTTGCTTCCGCCGCTGATTTGTGGATTTGATCCGGGAAACTGTTTGCGAGGTCTGCAGTTCGTTTTACCGTCTGCACCACGGGGTTGCTGGAGTGGGATCGAGACACGAAATACAGCAGGCTTTTGAGCAGGTCTGTGGGAAAGTCCGAGACAGTCGATTCTTCTCCCTCTTCGATCAGTCGCCGTAGCGCCCGGTCAAAGCGACTGAACAATTGTTTTGCCTCGGAATCCGCAGTAAATTCACCATCGATAAGTGTGATCACCAACGCTTCTGCGGCGTCCATCAATCGGCGCAAGCGCAAGGTGCCAGCGACTGCGTTGATATTTTGTACGACTTCAAGAACCTGGTGTAATCCCTGATCAAGGTCATTGTCCCGATACCAGAGCAGCAAACCCTTGTGGTATCGGTTACGTAGACCTCTAACCAAGCTCGGAAGCTGCTTGTTTCCGGAACCTGCGATCACAGGCTCTCGCTCTACCAACCGATCAAGATTGGGCGCATACAAGACGACTTCAGAAGCCGGACCAAAGCCACGCAGTGCTCTTAGATCGTTGAGCACCGGCAACAACACCAAAGGAATATCTGGCTCTCCTTTTTCCAGACGTTGCAGATACGGTGGTAGTTGCACCAAGCCCAACATCAATGATTCGGCGACGCGATCAGTGGCCGTCAATTCATTGTCAACCAGCAATCTGGCGACCCGCTCCATTTCCTCCACCAGCATTCCGGCACCATACACCTGTACCATGCGCAAAGTGCCAAGAAGTTGATGAACATGTTTTAGATAAACATGGATACCATCACCAGTAAAGCCGGCGCCCACATACTCTTCCAATGCCTGGCGAGCGAGCAATATGGTTTCATCCATACCCTCTTTTACCCAGCGCAAGGTTGCGTAATCAGGCTTTTCCACGTCAGTCATCAAAGATCCTCAAGATGAGCTACAAGACGGCGCAACAGTCTCCGACAAATCGTAGTGTTTTGTCAGGAGACTGAGAACGCGCATGTCGAGCAATACCGTTATAGTTTTTCCGGAAGAACGAATCCAGCAACCGATTGGCGCAGACGGTTGGTCTTTTCTGCCAATTCCCCGATTTCCGCTGCAGCGTTTGCAGTACCATCTGTTGTTTGCTGGGTGATCTCCTGGATCACGCCCATGGTATCGTTTACTTGACGTGCTTCAGACGATTCCTGCTGTGCTGTATCAGCCAGATTGGTGATGATGCCAGCAATTTCCTTGGATACTGTTTCGATTTCCTGCAATACCGCACCCGCATCCTCGGCGAGTCCCGCTCCACTTACCACCTCCGTGGTACTGGCTTCCATTGAACTAACCGCTTCGTTGGTATCTGCCTGGATGGTTTGTACCAAGGCTTCAATCTGCTTGGTCGCGTTGGCTGAACGTTCAGCAAGTCGCTGTACTTCGTCCGCAACCACCGCGAAACCACGACCAGCTTCACCCGCCATTGCCGCCTGCATCGCGGCGTTCAATGCCAGGATGTTGGTTTGGTCTGCGATATCCTCGATCAATTCAACGATGTTACCGATTTCCTGGGAGCTTTCACCCAATCGCTTGATTCGTTTCGATGTTTCCTGGATTTGATCACGGATATTATCCATACCGTTGATGGTACGTCGCACCGCTTCTCCACCCTTGGATGCCATCTCTACCGAGTTCTCAGCAACCCGTGCAGAATCTGTCGCGTTATTGGACATATCCTGCAATGCATCGGTCATCTTGTCGATGGTGGTACTCGCGCCAGTGATCTGTTCGCGCTGATGTTCCGCCGCATCCGCCAAGTGCATGATGGTTGCCTGAGTATCTTGTGCAGAACCGGAAACCTCTTCCGTGGTTTGGTTGATCGATTCAACCACTTCACGCATCGCTTCAATCGCGTAGTTGATGGAGTCAGCAATTGCACCGGTTATGTCTTCTGTTACCGTTGCTTGCACTGACAAGTCACCATCCGCCAAGTCACCCATTTCATCGAGCAAGCGTCGAATCGCTTCCTGATTTCTTTGGTACTGCTCGGCGGTGCTTTCCTCACGTTTACGCGCCTGACCTACGAGGATGAAGCCCAACAACACTAGCAACACCGCAGACAAGATACCCAA
>CAYXOS010000002.1:11042-13923 GCA_964467115.1 uncultured Sedimenticola sp. | reverse complement strand
GCGGTTGCTTCAAGCAACCCGCTTTTGAGATCTTCGCTCTTAACTTCCTCTATACCCAGAGCAGGACTGCCGTTGACCAGTGCATCTACAACGGTTTTCAGCTCATCCACGTCTTGTGTCAACTGATCCACGGCTAGCGCGGTAGTAGAACCACCCGCCAGCACGTCATTCAATGCGGTATTGATACGCTGAGCCAAAAACAACTGCCGTGCAGCATAAAATATCTGTGTTGGCGACGCTTTTGCATCTACCAGAGCATTGGTTACCTCTGTGGAAACCTCAAGCAAATCCGGAAGGGTATCCCGAATTGAGGTAATAATCTCATTCACCGATAGAATGGCATCCTGGTTATTGAGAATTGCATCAACATGAGAGCGCAACTCCAACCAGGCGTTCTCCACCCGATGTAATTCTGGTTGAACCGCTGGCGGCGAAGGCGGTAAGCCCTGCTCTGGTTGACCATTTTTCATCGCTTCCAGCAGTTCTGAAAAACGGTTTCTGGATTCTTCCATTCGCGCAAACGATGCTTCCTTACCACTCGCGGCTTCCGACGCATACTTTGCAATACGATGGGCAAGAACCTGCTGCTCAGAAGCATACAGAATATATTTATCCAGGTACGTATTGTGTTTTGCCCAAGCGACAAACGCCAAAACCCCTGCCACCATGGATGCAATAAGCAACACGGAAAGTAATGGAACCAATACCGACCGGCGGGATCCTTTTTTTGCTCTAGCTACCATTTCAATACCCCATATTTTGTGAGCGACGCTCACCCATCCAGATTATTATTAACCGTTATCACAAATGCCCAAGTCGATCGGGCAGCACTCATCTTACTTTTCTATTGCCATATAATTGAAAAACCATTCATGACGCTGCTGCCATGAAATGTTCATCATTTGCCAATGCAGCCATACTAAAAACAGGCCATACACCATCATCCAGACCAAAAACATCGTAGACATAACGACCGAGTGAACCGTCAAAATGCGCATCGGCGATTTGTTTACTTATTGGAAGGTGACGCATACCGAGCACTGAGGAAACCAACAAACCAGTAGATGCACCCTTGTTACGAATCACCAATACGCGAGATCTGTCATCGACCACCACAGCTCCGCCTCCGATAAACTGCTGCAGATCAACTACTGGCAGTAATTCTCCTCGAATATTTGCCAATCCAAGCATCCAGTTTTTTGTACCGGGCACCCGGGTTACCGACTCAGGATAAGGCAGCAATTCTCGAATTTCATCCATGGCGGAAATCACTTTTACGCCATCAAGTACGAATGCCAAGCCCTGCCAGTCTTCTTCCTTGACCATGGTTGCAGGAACCAGAGACTCCTGATCACGACTACGCCGATCCACATCGCTCAGACGTTGCAACACCTCTTGAACTGCTTGTTGGCTATACTCAGACATCAACCAACCAGTTCGGCGACTTTCGCAAGCAGTTGCGCAACATCCACGGGCTTGACGATATAGTCCTTTGCACCTTGCCGCATTCCCCACTCTCTGTCAGTATCCTGATCCTTGGTGGTGACGATAATGATAGGAATATGCTTGGTAGCAGCATTGCGGTGAATTTTCCGCGTTGCCTGAAAGCCATTTAACCCCGGCATGACGACATCCATCAATATAAGGTCAGGCATTTCCTCCGTTGCCTTCTGCACCCCCTCTTCGCCATCAGTGGCAACCACCACCTGATAACCTTCATCACCCAGTGCCGTGCTAAATATATGCACTTCTGTAGGAGAATCATCAACTATCAATATTTTTGCCATATTCTATTTCCGCCCGTTTTATAGAAGTGTTATCAAGCTGCCTGTGGAATATGCCGCCGTATAGCGTCCAGCAATTCATCTCGGCTAAAAGGTTTGGTCAGGTATTGATCAGACCCAGCCAACCGACCTTTGGCTCGATCAAACAGACCATCTTTGCTAGACAGCATAATCACAGGTGTGTCGCTATATGCTTTGTTATTTTTTATCAATGCGCAGGTCTGATATCCATCCAGTCGTGGCATCATGATATCCACAAAAATCAAATCTGGATGATGATCGGCAACCAGGGACAAGGCTTCGAAGCCATCCGTAGCCGTCACTACCTCACAACCTGCCTTCTTCAGCAGGTTTTCAGCCGTGCGACGAATAGTCTTGCTATCGTCGATAACCATTATTTTTAGCCCGGCAAGTCCGGATTCAGAATCACTCATCACTACTACTCACGCGTTCATACCATTATCAGCATTTGAACAAATATACTTCATTTTTCCTTTCCATGATGAAAATCATGTTTATTTTGACCATATCCGAACCGTATCAACGCACTCAGCCAAGACATAAAGGCAATGCAATCAACTACTTTTCGGAATCTGGAATAACTGTGGTGATCCCCCAAAATTCCCACATACGCATGCCACCACGGTAATATTTTATCTTATCACCCGGGTAATCTGCCGCCAACAAACCACGAATTGCCCGTGGAGACTGGCCACAATCAGGACCATTGCAAAACAACACTAAATCTTTTGCTTCAGTAAAATCCCAATCTTCTGTTTTGTACGTCGAATCGATAATACCCCAATCTTCCAGCAAGGCTGTAAAAAACCCGATATCACCACGCTCCTTCGCGCCAAATTTTTCAAATAGCTCGGCTATTTCTGGTGAATCAGGTTCTTTGCTCAATGTAGTAAAAGGAATATTGATGGAGCCAGGAATGGTTCCTTTCTTAAACCATGAAGGCGTCCTGGCATCTATCAGAATACCTTTTCCATCACGCAAGGTTTTTTCCATAAACTCGAACATTTCCACTTCACCAACAGTTTCCACGCCAACATGCGGCGTCATTGGCTTCAGGCAATGTGGCGGACATGGCC
>CAYXOS010000002.1:0-11032 GCA_964467115.1 uncultured Sedimenticola sp. | reverse complement strand
ACTGTTTTTGCATAATACCCGCTCAATTCAAAGTTGGGATCCTGAACCCGCTGAACTTTTACCGAAGTACCCTGGTGAATGACATAGATGTAGGGCTTGTCCTTGGTCAAACCAACAAACTTACTGTCCGCGCCAACCTTAACCTGCGCACCATCCTCTGCCATCACACCAGACGCATAAAACCCGCTCAATAAAAATATTGTGAGCAACCCCCGAAAGACCATTTTATTTTTCAGTATCATTATTTTATAACTCCCCTTTTATAGCTATAGACATGCATTTTTTCACCTAAATACAGACCAATTAGATACCCTGAGAACCAAACAACAACTGTCATCGATGCATTTTCCGATTGATGACCAAGCGTCGTATTTGTTGCATTGAAGCACCCGACAAATATGTTTTATATACTTCTGCTTTATCGCTTTCGATCAACGAATTGTAAAAAGAGAATGTACCTCTTTGTTTATTTTTCAAAAGCGCCTCGAATTCAGCCATGGACAGCTTGGTAGTTTCTCCGGGATCTTTGGTGACAGATTGTTGAACAGCGGGCTGAACTGGCTCTGAAAGCTTGGAAGCTTCAGCATCAATATACTTCAGGTATTCTTCCTCTGTAAGCGCAAAACATTGACCTGCCACCAACACAAAAGCCCCAACACACAAAGTTGCTAGCTTGAACATCATGTTCTTCCTCCACTAATGCCTCGGATGATTATTTTATTTTTTTGTCAGCTACGTCATCCTCGCCACCAACACTGAATCTTTATCAAATTCCATTACGGCAATATTTTTTTGCCTTTATGTCCTCAACATAGCAAGCTATGTTTTGAAGCGCAAGGCTGAAGCTAAAAAATCTTTGCCACTCAGGCAATAGATTGAAGTCAGCTTAATACAGAAAACAAAAACGTTAACAGGTAATGCTAGCATGACGATTAATCTTGGAATTGTGATGGACCCCATAAAAATAATAAAAACCGAAAAGGACAGTAGCTTCGCCATGTTGCTGGAGGCTCAACGGCGTGGTTGGCATTTATGGTATATGGAAATGAACGATTTGTATCTGCTGGACAACCAACCCATGGGGCGAATGAGGAAGCTGCAACTTCAAGACTCAAACGAACACTGGTTCGAATTCACAGACGAAAAAACCGCACCATTACATGAATTAGATAGTATTTTGATGCGCAAAGATCCACCTTTCGACATGGAGTACATTTACGCAACCTATCTATTGGAACAAGCCCAGGCAAAGGGCAGCCTGGTCGTCAACCACCCTGCCGCACTGCGTGATGCCAATGAAAAACTTTATACAAGCTGGTTTCCCCAATGCACTCCACCAACACTGGTCTCACGCAACCAGCTGCATTTCAAGGATTTTTTACACCAACACCAAGACATCATCGTTAAACCTCTGGGTGGCATGGGCGGTGAATCCATTTTTCGACTTCGTCATGATGATCCCAATATCAATGTCATTCTGGAAACCCTCACCCACCATCAGACCCGCTACACCATGGCTCAGAAATTTATCCCCGAGATCAGCCAAGGTGATAAACGCATTCTGGTGGTCGACGGCAAAGCTGTTCCCTGGGCATTGGCACGCATCCCTGCCCCAGGAGAAACCAGAGGCAACCTCGCTGCTGGCGGAAAGGCGCAAGGGGTCGAATTGAGCAAACGGGACCACTGGATAGTCGAACAAGTGGCTCCACACCTGAAAGAGGCGGGAATACTGTTTGCAGGATTGGATGTAATCGGCGACTATCTCACCGAAATCAATGTAACCAGTCCCACCTGCATACGTGAGCTGGATCGTATCTATAACCTGAATATCAGCGCCATGCTGATGGATTGCATCGAGAATAAATTGACTCATGAGTAAGCGCCACCTTTCATTAATTCTCCTAACAACTGTTTTACTACTGTTGGGAGCCTGCGAAAAAAACGAGCCGGTATACAACAGTCGCTTTCTCGCCTTTGGCACACTCACTGATATCAGTATTGTCGGTGTTCCCCGCAGCAGCGCAGAGGCGGCTGTCACTGCTTTGGAAGACGACTTTTCAGTCATGAACAAGGCATGGCATGCCTGGGCTCCTGGACCGCTGACCCGCACCAACCACTTGCTTGCTGAGCAAGTACGTTTTGCTGTTCCCCCATCTGTTTTGACCTTGTTAGAGCGGTCAAAACAGCTATCGGAACAAAGCGATCATTTATTCAACCCTGGGATTGGACACCTGATAAAACTATGGGGTTTCCAGAAGGACAGCTTTGAAAACAACCAGCCCCCGGATAAAACCGCCATTGACGCATTGCTAAAAGCCAACCCTCGCATGGATGACATTCAAATCGACGGTATTCACGCCCAAAGTAGCAACCCTGCTGTACAGTTGGATTTTGGTGCCATCGGCAAGGGCTACGGCATAGACCTTGCCATTGAACACCTTAAACAAATGGGCATTGAAAATGCTATCGTCAATAGCGGCGGCGATCTGCGCGCCATCGGTTCACGCAGTGGTCACCCCTGGCGTATCGCCATTCGCAGTCCCTCTGGCTCAGGAACCCTGGGATTCCTGTACATATCGGGTGATGAGAGCGTATTCACATCTGGAAACTACGAACGAAATTACCTGTGGAAAGGAAAACTCTACCATCATATCATTGACCCCCGCACAGGCTATCCAGCCAGGGGAACCCGCTCCGTTACCGTCATTCATGATAACGCTACTGTTGCTGATGCTGCCGCTACCGCATTATTTGTCGCAGGACCAAAAGACTGGTATCGCATTGCGCAACAAATGGGCGTTAAATACGTACTATTGATTGATGAAAACGATGTCATCCACATGAACCCAGCCATGCAACAACGTGTTCATTTAATGGACAAAAATTACAAAATAGCGCTCTCCAATCCACTTTGAAACAAGCACCTTCATGAGCAGCATTCACCACAAACGATACAATGAAGCATTGATCACCATGTCGGTGGTGGCCGTGGTGGTGCATGCAGTCTTGATTCTTGGATTAACCTTTAAGCTGCCTCCCGTAGAAGCGCCCGCAACCCAGCAAAGTCTGGACGTTATTCTGCTACCCACGCCAAAAAAACAAAAGCCGCCCAAAGAAGCTGACTTTATGGCTCAACAATCCCAGGATGGCGGCACCGAAAAAGCAGGACATGCCAGACCCAAGGCAGTACCCAGCCAACCTGCACTGAAGAAAAGCCACAAGGCCACTGAAGAGCGGGTTCGTAGTGGCAGCAAAGTCCCTCAGCCAAAACAGGCACCAAAGGTCGTTTCCACCACAGCCAAAGCCCGTCCTGTTCCTATAGCCAAACCCGTTCCGGTAAAAGCAAAGAAGAAGCCGGATATGACCCAAATACTTTCCAGCACCCGTCAGGAAATTGCCCGTTTGACGGCTGAACTGGATAGAAACAGCGTATATGCGTCACACCGCCCCCGGCATAAATCCATCAATTCCAGCACCAAAGAGTATCGCTATGCCGCTTATTTAGAAGCCTGGCGCAAGAAAGTCGAGCGGGTGGGCAACCTGAATTATCCCGATGAAGCCAAGCGTAACAAATTATTCGGTGATCTGATTTTGCATGTCGCTCTGCGCGCCGATGGATCAGTACAGCAAATCCGTATCGTGCGCTCTTCAGGACACAAGATTCTCGATGATGCTGCCATGCGCATTGTTCGTCTGGCATCGCCATTTGCTCCCTTCCCCTCAGAAATTCGCAAAGAGGTGGACATTCTCGACATCACCCGCACCTGGCAATTCCTCAGCAACAACCAACTGTTTTCCGGCAAATAGAAAAACGGGCTGATATAATGTAGCCCATGAGCGAAACCACCTCTCTCACCAATCACTTCCTGATTGCCCTGCCCAGTTTGCAGGACCCCAGTTTTTCTCGCACTGTTACTTACATTTGTGAGCACACCAGTGAAGGTACCATGGGCATCATTATCAACCGCCCCAGCGCCTTGCAACTCACTGATATTCTGCACCATATGGACATCAGGGAAAGTGCGCAGGCCAGATCAGATCTACCAATTTGCATTGGTGGGCCGGTACAGGAAGACCGCGGGTTTTTGTTACATTCTCCTGCGAAACGTTGGGATTCCACCTTGTTCATTGGCGATGATATGGCTGTCACCACATCGAAAGACATGGTTGAATCATTGGCCGAAGGAAAAGGTCCGGACAACATTTTCTTTGCCCTGGGATATGCGGGCTGGGGCGCAGGACAATTGGAGCAGGAACTGCAACAAGACAGTTGGATTTTTGGTCCTGCCTCCAAAGAAATTATTTTCCACACCCCTCTGGAACAACGCTGGGAAGCTGCCGCCACCTTAGCCGGGGTCGATTTACACTTGATGAGCAACGTCGGTGGCCATGCCTGACGCAGACACCTTACTCGGATTCGACTTTGGCACCCACAAGATTGGAGTGGCAACAGGTCAACAACTCACCGGCACGGCAACACCTTTGACCATCTTGCATCAGGTAAAAAACAAACCTGACTGGGACGGCATTCAGCGCTTGATCGAAGAATGGCAACCGAGTGCACTGGTGGTGGGCTTACCCATTGGCCCCGACGAAGAAGACACTCCCATGACCAAGTCAGCACGAAAATTTGCCCGTCAGTTACATGGGCGCTTCCATCTTCCTGTACACATGGCAGATGAACGGCTAACATCCCGTGAAGCCTGGAGTCGTATCGGCGGAATCGCCATCCATGATGTCACCCGCATTGACGCTATGGCGGCAAAATTAATTCTGGAAACCTGGTTCAGCGCCAATGAGTAATCGTATTTTTATGCAACATCAAGCCATTCTGGATCTCATTCAGGGGATGGCGCGATTGACCCAGCGTCACTTGCAGGACAGAAACATCAATCAACCCGTGATGATTGGCATTCACACTGGCGGGGTTTGGATTGCCGAACGGCTACACCAGCTGATGGAGATAGAAGCTCCCCTGGGACAACTGGACATCAGCTTCTATCGCGATGATTTTACCCGTATCGGCATGAACCCCCAGGTCAAACCTTCACAAATCCCCTTCACCGTGGATGAACAACATATTATTCTGGTCGATGATGTGGTGCAATCTGGACGCACCATCCGCGCTGCCATGAACGAGATTTTTGATTTTGGTCGCCCGGCGTCCATCACCCTGGTGACACTCATAGAACGCAGCGGGCGAGAGCTTCCCATTCAACCGGACATCATCGGGCTGGAGCCACCCCTTTCCAATGACGAGCACATACGCCTGCAAGGCGCTGATCCTTTGGTGCTGGAAATTAGCGGTAAACCTGGAAATCGAGAACCTTCATGAACAACGATATCCTGCAAACTGACGAACAGGGACGGCTGCGCCATTTTTTGAGTATCGAGGGCTTTCGCCGAGAGCAACTGATACAGATCCTTGATGCCGCAGAATCCTTTGCCATGCTACCGGGACGTCAGGTGAAGAAAGTCCCATTGCTACGTGGCAAGATCATCACCAACCTGTTCTTTGAAAACAGCACCCGCACGCGTACGACCTTTGAACTGGCAGCAAAGCTACTCTCTGCCGACGTCATCAACTTCAACGTCAATGTATCCGCCACATCCAAGGGCGAAACCCTGCTCGATACCCTACGCAACATCGAAGCTATGCACAGCGATATGTTCGTAGTTCGCCACAATGCCTCTGGCGCTGCCCATTTCATTGCCCAGCATGTGGCTCCTGGCATCAGCGTTATCAATGCGGGTGATGGTCGCCACGCCCATCCGACCCAGGCGATGTTGGACATGTTTACCATCCGCCGCCACAAAGGTGATTTCACCCCCCTGCGGGTTGCCATCGTCGGCGACATTCAGCACTCCCGAGTTGCCCGCTCCCAAATCATGGCGCTTAATACCCTCGGCGTATCCGAAGTGCGCGTGATCGCTCCACGCACTCTGCTACCTGCAGATGTGCGAACTCTTGGGGTACATGTGTTCCACAACCTGGAACAAGGACTGGAAGACGTGGACGTGATCATTATGTTGCGCCTGCAAACCGAGCGCATGGACAACGCCTTGCTGCCCTCTGCCCATGAGTACTTTCAGCTCTATGGACTGACCACAGAACGTCTCAAACGCGCCAAGCCCGATGCCATTGTCATGCACCCCGGCCCCATAAACCGAGGTGTGGAAATTACATCTGAAGTTGCTGATGGTGAACAATCGGTCATTTTGCAGCAAGTCAGTTATGGCATTGCCGTACGCATGGCGGTGATGTCCATGGCCATGGGTAATCACAGCGGAGAGCAAGCCTCATGACATCCAACTGCCTGCATATCCAGGGGGGGCATCTCATTGACCCCGCCAATCATATCAACGAGCAAAAAGATCTTTTCATCGAGAATGGATCCATCGTTGCTGTGGGAGAAAAACCGCAAAATTTCAAAGCTGAACAGACCATCCATGCCCAGGGAAAAATAGTCTGTCCCGGCCTTATCGACCTCGGCGTACATTTACGCGAACCCGGTGAAGAGCACAAGGCAACTATTCACAGTGAAACTGAAGCCGCCGCCCGCAGTGGCATCACCACACTTATCTGCATGCCAGACACCCGCCCGGTCATCGACACGCCTGCTGTATGGGAGTTGATTCGACGACGCGCCAAAGCCTGTGGCAATGCCCGGGTATTGGCCATTGGCGCACTCACCAAAGACCTTGCAGGAGAACAACTGGCGGAAATGGGGGCTTTGCAACAGGCAGGTTGTGTCGCAGTGAGCAACAGTCGCCAACCCTTGGCGAACACCCTGGTGACACGTCATGCACTGGAATATGCACGCACCTTCGATCTGCCAGTCATTCTCTGCAGTGAAGATCCCCACCTCAGAGCCGGAGGCTGTGTCCATGAAGGAAGCATCGCCACCCGTCTGGGCTTGCCCGGTATACCGACGGCGGCCGAAACCGTTGCTATCTCCCGGGATCTTGCCCTTACCGAACACACTGACAGCCGCAGCCATTTTCATACCCTGTCCACTGGACGCGCCATCGAAAAGATTCGCCAGGCAAAGCAAAGCGGCGCCAGATTGTCTGCTGATGTCGCCATTCACCAATTGTTTTTACTGGATACGGATGTCGATAATTTCAATACCAGCTGCCATGTCGACCCACCTTTTCGCACTCAGACCGACAGGGACATGTTACGCCAGGGAGTTGCCGAAGGTGATATCGAAGTGATCTGTTCCGATCACCAACCCCATGAAGCCGATGCCAAAACCGAGCCTTTCCCTCTCACCGCCCCCGGCATTTCCGGACTGGAGACATTGCTGCCTCTTTGCCTGAAGCTGGTCGAAGAACATATTCTCGATCTGCCAACAGCTATTGCCCGTCTTACCCAAGGCCCCGCAGATGCCCTCGGCCTGCCCCTGGGGCGACTGAACGTGGGCGCCAGCGCTGATATATGTATATTTGACCCCGATAAAATCTGGACACTGGACCCCGATAAAATGCACAGCAGCGGAAAGAATACGCCCTTTCGCCACTGGGAATTCCGTGGCAAAGTGACTCACACTCTGTTTGAAGGACGCCTGACCTGGAGCACCGAAGCATGACCCACCCCTCATCTCGTGACAGCATTTTTCTGGAAGATGCGGAAATACTCTGGCATCAAGCACACCCGGGCGATCAACATATCATGCGCCTGCATGCCCCCACTTGTGCAGCCAAGGCATTACCCGGACAATTTGTCCATATAACCGTCGATCCCCAGCGCCCCCTGCGCCGACCCATATCCATCATGCGTGCGTCCGCAGACGAAGGTTGGATCGATTTACTCTACAAACGTGTTGGCGAAGGAACGAAATTATTGGCCGCACGCAAGCAGGGAGAGCAAATCAGCGTATTGGGCCCCATCGGCAAGGCTTTTGAAATCAAGCAGCAACGCCCCATACTTATCGGTGGTGGAGTGGGAATGCCACCCATGATATTCGTAGCCGAAAGCCTGAAAAACAGTGATGCCAAGCCCCTGGTTATTCTTGGCTCTGAAGTACCTTTTCCCTTCGCGCCTCAGCCATCAACTATCCTGCTCCCCGGCATGCCAGACGGTGTTATTGCCACCATGCCATTGCTGGATGACTGGAATATTCCCTGTCGATTGGCGAGTCAGCAAAACATGCCCGGCGTACACCAGGGGTTCGTTACCGACCTGACAAGGCATTGGCTGGACAACATGGATGCACAGCAACGGCAGCAGGTCGGTCTTTATGCCTGCGGCCCACATCCCATGCTTGAAGCGGTGGTCAATCTCGCCAGAGAATTTAACTTGCCGGTACAAGTCTCACTGGAAGAATATATGGCATGTGGCATTGGCGGCTGCGCCGGTTGTAGCGTTGAAGTACAAACCGACTCGGGAACCGCAATGCAGCGCGTGTGTGTAGATGGTCCGGTTTTTGACGGTTATCGAGTGTTCTAAGACTTGTAGCCCGCTGTCTGTCAGACTTTCGCCAATCAATAGTCATCGATGAGCATTGCCGCATCCAGATCTCTGGCTCGCGAGCCTGGGGTGGCATCGCCAAGCTTGATCATCAAACGCACTTCGTTGGCTGAATCTGCATGTTTAAGCGCATCTGCCTCAGTGATTTCACCTTCCAGATAAAGCTCATACAAGGCCTGATCGAAAGTAATCATGCCGTGCTCGCGGGACCGTTTCATCAGTTCCTTCAGTTCGTGAATTTTGCCTTTCAATATCAGATCTGATGCCAAAGGTGTATTCAGCAGTACTTCGATAGCGGCTCTACGCCCTACACCATCAGCACGCGGAATCAGTTGTTGGGCAAGTATCCCTTTCAGGTTCAAAGACAAATCCATCAATGCCTGGGTCATGCGCTCTTCGGGGAAGAAATGCAATATACGCTCCAATGCCTGGTTCGCGTTGTTGGCGTGCAAGGTAGACAATACCAAGTGTCCGGTTTCGGCAAAAGTCAAGGCATGCTCCATGACTTCGCGAGTACGAATCTCACCAATCAAAATAACATCCGGTGCCTGACGCAAGGTATTTTTCAATGCCACCTCGTAAGACTCGGTGTCGATTCCCACTTCCCGCTGCGCCACGATACAGCCCTGGTGTTGGTGCAAAAATTCGATGGGATCTTCGATGCAGATGATATGTCCATCACTGTGGGTATTACGATAACCCAACATCGCCGCAAGGGAAGTCGACTTACCCGTACCGGTAGCCCCCACAAACATGATCAAACCGCGCTTCACCATCGCCAACTGCTTAATGATTGGCGGTAACTTGAGATCATCAAAGCTGGGAATACTGGTTTCAATGCGACTCAACACCATTGCCACAGCATCACGCTGAATAAACGCACTCACCCGAAAGCGACCGATCTTGGGGGCACTGACACCAAAGTTGCATTCTTTGGTATGACGAAATTCTTCACGCTGTTCAGGGCTCATCAAACCATAGGCCAATTCCCTGGTCTGGTCGGCGTTCAACGGCGTCTTGGCTATGGGTTTGATATGCCCATCAACCTTGAGACAAGGCGGACGTCCAACGGTAATAAATAAATCAGACGCCTTTTTATCCGCCATCAGGCGAAGAATATCATTAAATTCCATCAATAAACCTCAGTTAACAGCAAACGGGGTTCTAAGGGAAGTTCTGATTGATTCTGTACGAAGCAGATTATGCCTGAAATGTTTGAGAACAAGGCGGAGTTCGCGGCTAATAGCAAGCTATTAGCAAGAACTTCAAAGCTTACCGCTTCCTGCTCACGCCCCTCACCTACATCCCTGTAGGCGACGCAGTTATCGGACATTTCAGGTATGAGATGCGAGTTCATGAATCGATTAGAGCTTCCCTAAACAAATGCTTCTTTATTCTGAGCACGTGCCCGTGCATCCTGGCGGGTAATAACACCTTTTTGCAACAACTCTTTGAGATGCTGATCCAGGGTCTGCATACCCATTGCCTGCCCGGTTTGAATTGCCGAATACATTTGCGCAACCTTGTCTTCTCGAATCAAGTTACGAATAGCAGGCGTACCAATCATAATTTCCCAAGCGGCCAAACGCCCGCCACCCACCTTCTTCAACAAGGTCTGCGCAATAACCGCACGCAGGGACTCTGAAAGCATGGAACGCACCATGGACTTTTCCCCGGCAGGGAATACATCCACAATACGGTCAATTGTTTTTGCCGCCGAGCTGGTATGCAGGGTTCCAAATACCAAGTGTCCGGTTTCAGCCGCGGTCAGTGCCAGACGAATGGTTTCCAAGTCCCGCAACTCGCCCACCAGAATAATATCCGGGTCTTCACGCAACGCCGAGCGCAATGCCTCAGAGAAGCCCAAGGTATCCCGGTGCACTTCCCGCTGGTTGATCAAGCATTTTTTGCTCTGGTGTACAAATTCGATGGGGTCTTCTATGGTGAGCACATGCCCATACTCGTTGTCATTGATATAGTCGATCATGGCAGCGAGGGTGGTGGATTTACCCGAGCCTGTGGGACCGGTTACCAACACAATGCCACGAGGTGCTTCACACACTGTCTTGAAGGTGGAGGGACAATTCAGGTCATCCAAAGTCAAAACCTTGGATGGAATGGTACGAAACACCGCAGCTGACCCACGATCCTGATTGAAGCCATTCACCCGGAAGCGGGCCAATCCGGGAATTTCAAACGAGAAATCCACTTCCAGGAATTCTTCGTAATCCCTGCGTTGCTTGTCATTCATAATGTCGTAGATTAGACTGTGTACGGTCTTATGATCCAGCGCAGGCACGTTCACGCGCCGTATGTCGCCATCCACCCGAATCATGGGCGGAAGCCCCGCAGACAAGTGTAAATCCGATGCGTTATGCTTAACGCTGAAAGCAAGCAGTTCTGTAATATCCATGAAATCCCTCTTTTAATATTTGGAGTAAACCCCGCTGTCTTCAACAGGTTGCCACCTGCAAAGCTCAACATCGCCCCTTAACAGGATGTTGAAAAGTCCTTCCATGGACTTTTTCAACCACGGAAGCGGAAAACGCGGTTTCCCGC
>CAYXOS010000001.1:31047-43127 GCA_964467115.1 uncultured Sedimenticola sp. | reverse complement strand
TCGGACAGGATCACAGCCCGTTCGATGGCATTTTTCAGCTCCCTCACGTTGCCGGGCCAGTGGTAGTGGCCGATAGCCTGCAAGGCTTCTTTGGTGAATGTCAGCAGGGGGCGGTTCATCTGGCTGCAGGTCTGTTTTAGCAGGGCGCGAGCCAGCTCAAGTGCATCCGAATCCCGTTCGCGCAGGGGGGGCAGAGTGATCTCCACGACCTGCAGACGAAAGTACAGATCGCTGCGGAAGCTGTTGTCCTCGACCATTTGCTTAAGATTGCGGTTGGTAGCGGCCAGCAGGCGTATGTCCACCTTGTGCAGACGGTCAGAACCGATTTGGCGCATTTCACCATCCTGCAGTACCCGCAACAGTCTTGCTTGGGCGCTGATGGGCAGTTCACCGATTTCATCCAGGAACAGAGTGCCGCCATCCGCCGCTTGGATCATGCCAGTACGGGCTTTTTCCGCGCCGGTAAATGCGCCTCTGGTGTGGCCGAAAAGCTCTGATTCCACCAGAGATTCAGGAATGGCCGCGCAGTTGACAGTGATAAAGGGAGCCTCGTTTCGTCGACTGCGTTCATGAATGGCGCGGGCGACCAGTTCTTTGCCGGTACCGGATTCTCCCAGGATGAGTACAGACGCATCTGTAGGCGACACCTTTTCGATTTCGCTACAGACTTTGAGCATGGACGGGCAGTTTCCAATCATGCCGGCGACAGGGTAAGTTTTTTCGAGATCTGATTTCAGTGCCTGGGTGGTACGGCTGTCGCGGTACTGGCGTAGCAGACGCCCGATGACCAGTAGTAACTCCTCGTGGTCAAAGGGTTTGGAGATGTAGTCTGCCGCCCCCAGCTTCATGGCGTCTACCGCTGAACGCACGCTGGCGTAGCTGGTCATGATCAGCACTGGTACGCCATCAGCGAGGGTGATCATCTCCGTTCCAGGCTTGCCAGGAAGCCGGATGTCCGCAATGATCAGTTGATAGTCGTTCGGATCGAAATGTTGCAGTGCTTCCTCAACAGACTCGGCATCATCCACGGCATAATCATTGCGCTCCAGCAGCTTTTTTACCGCGTTGCGGATGATGGCTTCGTCTTCGATGATGAGTATTCTGTTCATTCAGGTCGCATTGTGGCTGCATGTGTTGAAATCGGAAGTCGCACAGTGACTATTGTACCTTTGTCAGGGGAAGAGGTGATCTCTATCTCGCCATCGTGATCCAGAATAATGTTTCTCGACAATGCCAGACCCAGGCCGGTACCTTTCCCTGTGGACTTTGTGGTGGCGAAAGGTTCGAACAGCTGCTGCTGGAAATGGACTGGAATGCCGCTTCCCTGGTCGATAACGTCCACAATGGCCTTGGAAGCATCTTCGCGGACATTGATGGTGATGCTGTCTCCCGGTGAGGAGGCATCGCTGGCGTTGTCCAGAAGGTTGACAAAGACCTGGGCCAGGCGCTGATGATCTGCATGTAGCACAATTTGTGGGTCGCAATCCACGCGGTATTCGAGCTGGTGGTGTTTGTGCACCAGCCGCACCAAGTCCAGGGCATCCTGCAGAATATCCAGGAGCCGTACGGGCTGCAGGGACTGCCCGCTGCTGCGGCTGAAGTTCATCAGTGATTGTACGATATGAGTGATGCGTTCTGTCTGGGTCAGTATGTCATTGGCACTTTGTTCGATGGCAGCGGGCTCTTCCTCGTATTTCAGATTCTGTGCGATGGAGGCGATACCAGTTACCGGATTACCGATTTCATGAGCCACACCAGCTGCCAGGCGGCCGATGGATGCCAGTCGGTCACTGTGCGCCAGTTCGGCTTCCAGATTCTCAAGTTGAGTAAGATCTTCCATGAGAATAACCATGCCCGGTGCTTCAGAGGTGGTGGAAATTTGTGGGTCTTCAATTACTGCCTTGTGCAGATTGAACCAGCGTGTCTGCCCTGCGAATGCCACTTCCAGATGATAGCTGTGATTGTCGCTGGCTCGGGCAAATCCTCCCAATAAGTCATTCCAGGGCTTGGGTAACCGCTGCAGGGGATATCCAACGGTAACGTGATCAGTGATACCTGTGTACTCCTCCATGATCTGATTCCAGATGATGATTTCTCCATCCTGTCCCAGGGCGCAGGCTCCAAGAGGAAGATCCTCGAGTATTTGCTTCTGGTACTGCTGCAGGTTATCCAGTTCCCGGGTTAGCCCGTGTAGCACGGAACGGGAGTGCGCCAGGCGTTCTTCCACATAGCGCATGGAATCGGCCAGGGCTGTGCGGGCTTCCGGATCGAGAGCGAGTCGTCGGCTGATGATGAGGTGGGACATCTGTGGCCCAATCAGCCCGTACAGGTTGCGCTCGATACGCTCACGCAGACGTCGTAGTTCGGTGCTCCGGGTTTCAGTGGGGGACATGTCCAAGTCTTGCAGTGCGCGGTTTACCTCATTTCTGGCGGTGGATTCTCCCAGTAACGCACCGAGTTCTTTTTTGAATTCGTCGGGTGAACGTGCGGCTACCACGCCAGTGAGAGGAACGAAGGCGCTACTACAGCAACTCGCCGCAGCCTGCTGTTCTTCCTGGCGCTGACGGGTAACCAGAGACACCAGGGCAAACAGCAAGGCGTTACAGCTCACTGACCAGAAGGTGGCGAAACTCCAGTGATCCAGACCGACAGCTTCCTGCCAACGACGTAGGGGGTAGCTGTGTTCGATAAAACCGGAATGCTGCAGCATGGGAAGCAGCAGGGTGAATGCCCAGATGGAGATGCCGGCCAGCAGTCCGGCAACCAGCCCTTCGCGGGTGGCGCGTCGCCAGTAAAGCAGACCCACGATACCGGGAAGAAACTGGGCGACGGCGACGAAAGAAATCAGCCCCAATTGCGCCAGTCCCGCCCGGTGCTTCAGAAATGCATAGAAACTGTAACCCGCAAGGATGATCAGACCGATCAGCAGACGTCTGCCCCACAACAGCCAGTAGTAGAGGTTCAGCTTGGGATCAGGGTAACTGGCAGGCAGCAATAGATGATTCATGCACATAGAAGACAGTGCCAGAGTGGTGATGATCACCATGGCGCTGGCCGCTGAAATACCGCCAACAAAGGTGATCATTGGTAACCAGGAGTGTCCTTGAGCCAAGGTAATGCCCAGTACGAAATAGTCGGGGTCGGTGGAAAGTCCCAGATACTGGCCGGCCCAGAGGATGACCGGGATAGGGAGGTTCAGTAGCAGCAGAAATAAAGGAAACCCCCAGCTTGCGAAGCGCAGGTTGTCCTCTTTCAGATTCTCGGCAAACAGCATGTGGAACTGTCTGGGCAGCAGAAAAGCGGCGCCAAAGGAAAGAAAGATCAATGTTCCCCACTGGCTGCTGCCCACGGGTTCATAAAGTTTCTGGATTGCTTCCGGATGATTGCTCAGCCACTGGTTGAGATCCTGGGGACCAGAAAAGATGCCAAACAACGCAAACAGCCCAACGCCCAGCAGCGCCACCAGCTTTACCAGGGATTCGAAGGCGATGGCCATTACCAGTCCTCTGTGTTTCTCTCGTGGGGAGATGTGTCGGGCGCCAAAGAGTATGGCGAAAGTCGTGAGTGTTATACAGAAACCCAGGGCAAGAATATGGGGTGGTGCTTCCTGGGTGAGCACCTGCAATGACTGAGTGACCGCACGGATCTGCAGTGCAATATAGGGCAAGGCGCCGATGAGCATGAACAGGGTTACCAGCACCCCGGCGAGTTGGCTGCGGTAACGAAAGGCAAACAGGTCGGCCAGGGAGCTGAGCTGGTATTCTCTCGCCATCCGCAGGATGGGCCGTAGCAGTACCGGGCTGAGGGCAAAAGCCAGGGTAACCCCCAGATAAATGGTGAGAAAAAGATAGCCGCTGGAATTGGCGAAGCCCACGCTGCCGTAGTAGGTCCACGACGTAGCGTAAACGCCCAGGGACAGGGTGTAGACCAATGGATGGGAAGTCCAGCGTTCTGGGATCATTCCCTTGTCTGTGATGTAGGCGATTAGAAACAGCATCACCAGATACAGAAAACCAGCGGTAAATAGTGATGACAGCTCCAGGGTCATGGTTCTCTGTCATCTCCCTGTTCAGAGCGTAGGGAAATAGCGATGAGCATCACGATTCCCAGCCAAATCACATAAGGAGCATACCATGTGATTTGTCCACTGGACCAAATGCTGACAAAAGGCGTGATGAATACCAGCAGGAGCAAAAAGGCCGTGACCAGGCTCCTGTCAGAATTCTTGTTGGGAGGGGGAGGGTTCATGGCTTGAAAAATACCATACAAGCGTGGTTTTTTCTTTGTCGGGATACTGCTTATTTCCGGTTTGTGTGGAAGCTTGCTTACTTGGGTTTCTCGAATAGGTGTTATGATGGGCACAAATAGCACGCAAAATAATAAGAAAGTGCGGGAGGAGGTTGAGATATCAGTGATTATCGACAATAAAAAACAGTTGGAGCTTCTGGCGCAGACAGAAAAATTGCGATTGCTTTATCAGCAATCGTTTCCAGCCATTCTCGCCAGTCTGGTGACTGCGGTACTGATTTGTGTAGTGCTTTGGAAGGTGCAGGACAAGGCAGTGTTGTTGGCATGGTTTGCCATATTGTTTACGTCCGCTATTGCGCGTTTTGTCCTGTTTGTTGGGTATTGGCGTCAATCTCCTCAGGGACTGGAACTGCTTGCTTGGGAAAAACCCTATTTTTTGACCTTGCTGGCATCCTCTCTGATATGGGGGCTGGGCATTGTTCTTATCATTCATAATGTTCCCCAGTTACAGCAAATTGTTGCTTATTTTTTCTTGATCGGCATGGCGGGTGGTGCAATTGCTGTGTACTCGGCACATCGAACCATGACGCTGGCTACCATTTCCAGTGTTCTGATTCCCATCACGCTCTGGTTTGCTTTTCAGGGAACCCTTATTTCCAGTGTCTTGGTTGTCGGTGTATTGTTGTTTTTTGTCTCCTGTGTAAAAGCAGGGGCGGTATTGTCCGCTACCATGCATCAGAGTTTCTACCTTACCCATGAACTTAAAGACGCCAGGGATGCGGCCGAGCGATTGGCTCGCAGAGATGAACTCACTGGGTTGAATAATCGTCGGGCTTTCTATGAGCAAGGTCAGGCGATGCTGGAAGATTGTGCAAAGTCTGATGCGCAGTTGGCGATGATTATTTCTGACGTTGATCATTTCAAGAAAATTAACGATACCTGGGGACACTCTTCCGGTGACAAGGTGCTCCAAGCAATAGCGGATGTTCATAAGCGCTGCTTAGGTGATGACGCGTTGTGTGCACGCCTTGGAGGGGAGGAGTTTGGGGTATTATTACTGGTTACCAAACCGGAACATGCTTGTGACGTAGCGGAATCCTTGCGGGTTTGTCTTATGGAGACCCAAATCGATTGTGGTGAGGGTTTGGTTTCGGTAACAGCCAGTTTTGGTGTGGCACTGGGTGAGACGACTTTGGAGGCACTTTTCCGGCAGGCAGATGCTGCTCTTTATCGTGCCAAGGAATTGGGGCGCAATCGTGTGGTTTGCGGAGAAGTGCAGATTCAACGATCAGCGACGTAAGCCGCGTGCCAGTGTTGGCGTGCTGCCCAGGGTGCCCATGGCATTGCGAATCAACAGATTCTTCAGAGGCAAGCTTCGTTGGGTCAGTCCCATGCCAATGTTTCTAATCAGACGCAGGGGTGTTATGTCGTTACTGAAGCCGCGTTTGAACACATCCATGGCGCCTTGCATGGCGATGTTTTCTCCCTTTCTTCCCCGTTCATAGCGACGCAGGGTATGCAGACAACCCAATGGATGCCTCTTGTCTCGGGCGCGTAGTAATACATCTACCAGTTCAGCCATGTCCAGTAAGCCCAAGTTTACCCCTTGCCCTGCCAGGGGATGAATAACATGCGCCGCATCGCCGACTAATGCCAGGCCGGGTTTGATGTATTGTTTTGCGTGTTGCAGCTTCAGAGGGAAAGCCCCCCGTTCGCCTTGCAAGCTCAATTGCCCCAGTCGTGCTTCACTGGCACGGGTCAATGCAGCATCGAATTCTTCTATTGGTAGTTGCAGAAGTTCGTCAGCATGGGCTGGGGTGGTAGACCAGACGATGGAAAACAGGTCTGTATCCATGGGCAGCAATGCCAAAGGGCCTGTAGGCATGAAACGCTGCCAGCAACTTGCCTGATTGCCATGTTCGGCTTGTACGGTACACACTACAGCGGTTTGATCATAGCCCCAACCGCCGGTGCTGATGCCAGCAAGATCACGGAGCGAAGAGCCTGCACCATCAGCAGCAACAATCAAAGAGGCAGATAACTGAGTACCATCATTGAGTGTGACTTCGGGGACGTCTTCATCTGTTTTCAGTCCGGTGATGGATGCTGGACAGCGAATACTGATGTTCTCCAGTTCACTCATGCGTGTCCACAAGGCGGCCTGAATGACCCGGTTCTCGATAATATGGCCTAAATCAGGTTCACCGATATCAGCAGCATGGAAGCTCAGTTCCGCGTTACTGGATTCCCACACCCGCATCTGCTCATAAGGAGTAATTCGTTTCTGTTGCATTTCTGTCCAGGCATGCAAATTGTCGAATATGTTCTGGGAGGCGCGGCTGATGGCGGAAACGCGGATATCACGACTGTCTGTTGGCCATTGCAGCGAGGGTTGTCGACGTTCCAATAGCGTGATGCTGAAGCCCTGCTCGGCAAGTGCGCAGGCGAGGGATGCTCCTACCATGCCACCGCCAGCGATGATGATGTCGGTATGAATCATAAGGGCAATCCTCTCGACAGGCGGGGTAGATGACCTTGTATGCCCATGGCCTTGTGCGCAATGCCATGCCGAACCATAGGCAAGCCCTCCAGAGCAAGAATGCCCGTGTTACGTGCCATTTTGAGCGGAAAGAGGTTGTTGCTAAACCCGCGTACCAGCATGTCTGTGGCGCGAATCACCTGTTGCTGGTCATTGTGCCGCCAATGTTGATAGCGCTGCAATACGGCAATGTCTCCTGGATCTTCACCGCAACTGACGCTTTGCAGTACGACTTCAGCCAGTGTAGCCACATCGCGTATCCCCAAATTGAAACCCTGTCCGGCAACGGGGTGCAATGTATGAGCGGCATTGCCGATGATGACGGATCTGGGCTTGATGGTGTCCGTAGAATAGCGTTGATTAAGTGGATAGCTGTTGCGTTTGCCGATGCGCTGAAATTTGCCCAGGCGCCAGCCAAACTGTTGCTGAACCCGCGCCAGAAAATCATCATCAGAGAGTGAGAGTATCTTGCCCAAAGATTCATCGGAAACCGTCCATACCAGGGCGCAACGCTGCTCATCCATGGGTAGTAATGCCATGGGACCATTGCGGGTAAAACGCTCATAGGCGATGTCCTGATGCGGTTTCCCTGGGGTGATGTTGGCGGTAATGGCGCTTTGTGCATAAGCTTTGCGCTTGACTTTAAAGCATAGTTGTTGACGTACAAAAGAATTGCCGCCATCCGCAGCCACCAGTAACTTGCTGTGCAAGGTTTGATCCTGCAAACCAATACTGGCGAATTGATCCTCGATATTGACCCACTGCACTTTTTGCGGTGCGATCAGATCAATGTCGGAGAGACTCTTGAGTCTGTGCAGCAATGCACTTCCCAGATTACGGGCAGTAATTACATAGCCCAGGGCGGGGACGTTTTCTTCTGCTGAATCCAGGTGGGAAATGCCGAATCCACCTTGTTCGGAAACATGGATATGGCGAATCGGGGTGGCATGGGCTTCCATCTGCGGCCATACCTGCAATGCATTGAGAATGCGTTGTGAACCCCAGGCAAGGGCAATGCCGCGGTCATCATAGTTGGGTACGCTGTTGGTTTTGAGTTCCGCAGCTTCAACCAGGGCGATGCGCAGACCATGACCGGAAAGGGCAATGGCTAGGCTGGCACCCGCCATACCTGCGCCAATGATGATGATGTCGTAGGTCTGTTTCATTGGCCCATGAGTTTTTCGATGTCGGCAATGGTTTTTGGTGCATCGGCTGAAAGCACTTCATTTCCGTCCTTGGTTACCAGAATGTCATCTTCGATACGAATACCTATACCCTGCCATTTTTTTGCCACGCCCTTGCTTTCCAGGGGGATATACAGCCCCGGCTCTATGGTAAGTACCATGCCCGGCTCTAATTGACGCCAATGGCTGTCGATCTTGTAGTCGCCGACGTCATGTACATCCATGCCCAGCCAGTGTCCGGTGCCATGCATAAAAAATTTCTTGTATTTCTCTTCGCGGATGAGCTTGTTTACTTCACCCTTGAGTAACCCGAGTTTGACCATGCCTTTGGTAAGCGTGCGCACTGCTGCTTTGTGTGGGGCATTGTAGGCATTGCCAGGTTTGACCTGTTTGATGGCCGCCAGTTGTGCGTCCAGCACCAATTGATAGAGTTGAGCTTGGGGTTCGGAAAACTTCCCGTTTACGGGGAAAGTACGGGTGATATCGGAAGCATAGTAATTCAGTTCGCAACCCGCATCGATGAGCACCAGATCCGTGCCTTCCAGGTTGTCCTGATTGTCGACGTAGTGCAAGACAGTGGCGTTGTTGCCACCGCCAACGATGGCGGAATAGGCTTGTTCACGAGCACCGCGTAATGTGCATTCATGGGTAAAGCTGGCTTCCAGTTGGTATTCCTTCATACCGGGTTTGCATTCTTTCATCAATCGCTTGTGTGCCGCAGATGATATTTTGGCAGCGCGGCGCATGGTTGCGATTTCAGAGCGGGATTTGTACAGGCGCATATCGTGCAGATAATGATCCAGTGCGATGAATTCCTGGGGGGTATGTACACCAGTGCGCGCCTTGCCCCGAATCTGGCTGATCCAACCCGACATGCTTTGGTCGAGTTCCGGATCACAACCCATGGCGTAATAGACCCGTTCACACTGCTCCAGCATGCGAGGCAAAATATCGTTCAGGTCAGTAATAGGGAAAGAGTCATCCGCTGCAAAATCAGTGACTGCGCCTTCTTGTCCGGTGATGGCGCCATCCCAGCGTTCTTTTTCCTCATCTCTTTCCCGGCAGAACAAAATATATTCGCCTTGCTTGCGCCCCGGAATCAGAACAGCCACGGCATCAGGTTCGGAAAAGCCGGTCAAATAGTAAAAGTCGCTGTCTGGACGATAGGGGTAGTTAACGTCATTGTTTCTGGCTCTGACAGCTGCGGTGGGCAAAATGGCAATGCTGCCTTTTCCCATCATGCGCATAAGTTGCCGGCGGCGGCGCTTGAATTCAGTCTGTGTCATTGCGGTCTGCTTCGTGCCAAATCAGGGAACTTGCTACCCATAGATATTCTTCCAGTTGCATCAATGCCTCCTCGGCTTCCTGTAATTCGCCAAAGTCTTCAATATTCATGCGAGCGATTTCGGTGAAGTCGCGTAAGGCTTCTCCAATATCGCCGCTGAGCTGCTGGGGTTTTTGTTCACCCCCCAAGCCGAAGCCAAACAGAAAGCCCTGGCTCCAGTCGCGTATTGCCGTGGCGCGTTGGGCAATGGATGCCTGTTCGTCCGGTAGCAGCAGAGTCAGGGGAATTTGCCCTGAGCGAAATTCCTCGGCGGTAAACAGGTAGAGGTTTTCCAGTTCTGAAATACAGTCCTGGGTAGGATCGAGGCGGGGGTCGGCATCTTCCAGTAAAACCCGTTGCCAATGGGTACTTCCGCTACACAGCATTCCCGATAATATACCGTGAATTTCCGCAGCTGAGTAGGCAAGACGGGCTGCCTCGATGTGATCGCTTAATTGTTCGTAGTTGGGGGCGAAGTCATTCATGGGTAAATTTTAGCAGATTGAAGGCCAAAGCTCTGAGTGGATTCCAATGGGAATTTGATCACAGAAGCCCTGGCTCTCTGTGTAGCTGTCCTTAAATCATTTGACCCATGCAGTAATGCAATTTATATTCGTACTACTATGAGTAAGCATCCTGATCAAAACGGTTCACAGCAAGCCTTCGATATCCTTGAGGAGCAAATCAAGGCATTGATTGAAACCTGTTCCTATCTTAAAGAAGAAAACCGTTTGTTACGTAGCCAGCAAGAACGCTTGCAGGAAGAGAGAGCGGCATTGATGGAAAAGAATCAAACGGCGAGAAGCCGTGTGGGGGCGATCATCACCCGTTTGAAATCTCTTGAGGCGAATACGTGAAAAAGCCACCCAGGACGGTTACCGTCAGCATTATGGATAAAGAGTACCGGGTGTCTTGTGAGCCAGGGGAAGAAGATGCCTTGCTGGCATCAGCGCTTGACCTGGATGAACGGATGCGCAGTATCCGTCAAACCGGAAAAATTATTGGTACAGAGCGCATCGCTGTCATGGTTGCGCTCAATATGGCGCATGAGCTGCTCAACATCAGCAATAATTGTGGTGAAGCGGATGCTTCCCTGGAGCAACGCATGCGAAAGTTGCAAGATAAGGTGGAAGTTGCGCTACATCAATTCAATCAACTGGAACTTTAGTTGCAAACGGAGTAGCCTTTGTATTGAAGGCATCTTCTGCGGTGTTCGTGAACTGGCTTAGTAAACCCTTGAGCCTTAGTATTATAGACAGGGAGTCTGGATACTACAGCGGTGTGCATGTCCGTCTTGAGCGGAAAGCCTGAACTGTAGCCGGGATTCCCACTTGAACCTGCCGGTTCAAGGTCACAAACCAGCAACGGCACAGGCGGAGGATGTCTTCCCTTCCCAATAGAAGTGCTGATCTATTCATGAGTTCGTATTTCACATCTGAATTTTTCGGGTTGAAAACCTTTCCGCCACAATCCGTTTTGGTCAGACTCAATCAGGATGTTCTGCGGCATGATCTCTTTTCTTGATACTCGAAAACGAATTCGCAAGCAGCGGCAACAACTGGATGCCATTTATCAAAAACATGCTGCTGTAAATGCCAGTCGTCAATGTATGCAATTGCCGCGCTTCAGGTCAGCAAAGCATATTGCCTTGTATCTGGCGGTGAACGGTGAATTGAGCGCCATGCCTTTGTTGGAACGTGCTCATGCCATGGGCAAGCATTGTTATCTACCTGTGCTGCATCCTGTTGGGCACAACCGATTATGGTTTGCACGTTGGCAACCCGGTGATCCATTGCGACCAAATAAATTCAATATCATGGAGCCCGTATGGAACAAGGATTCCTTGATTGAAGCCTGGGCGCTGAATCTGGTGGTTGTGCCTTTGGTTGCTTTTGATCGACGAAGAGGGCGGCTTGGTATGGGGGGCGGATACTACGATAGAACTTTTTCCTGGCGAGCTCATCGACGTCATTGGCAGGGTCCATTGTTGGTTGGGTATGGATATGAGCTGCAGAAGGTAACCTACCTACCGCAACAGCCATGGGATGTGTCTATGGATGTGATTGCTACAGAAAACGAGTTATACATGGGCTGAAATAATTTTAGTCACATTTTTGTCATGACCATTTATTAAAGAATACTTGAATTCGAACATTTTAGGGACGATCTGCTTGGTCCTTAAGTAACCGTAAATACTGGCATTTATTTATCAGTTGTTTATACTCGAAGGATAGATGCAAAAACGATTGCGTCTTGTATGTTGAACCGTAATGGGGGATCTCATGGCAAAGAAGGCATCAAAGAAAAAGACAGCAAAGAAGAAGGCAGTTGTTTCCAATAAAACGGCCAAGAAGAAGGTAGTAAAGAAGGCCGCTAAAAAGAAGGTTGCCAAAAAGAAAGTGGCGAAAAAAGTTGCCAAGAAAAAGGTAGCAAAAAAAGTCTCGAAGAAGAAGGTGGCAAAGAAAAAGGTCGCCAAGAAAGTCGCTAAAAAGAAGGCGACAAAAAAGAAAGTTGCCAAGAAGAAGGTAGCGAAAAAGGTTTCGAAGAAGAAGGTGGCAAAGAAAAAAGTCGCCAAGAAAGCTGCTAAAAAGAAGGCGACAAAAAAGAAAGTTGCCAAGAAAAAAGTAGCAAAAAAGGTTTCGAAGAAGAAGGCAGTCAAAAAGAAAGCGACCAAGAAAAAGGTCGCTAAAAAGAAAAGCAGCAGGAAGAAGTAAGTAGAGACCTGTTCAGTTAGCAGGCTGTTGAAAAACACCATTTTCGGTGGCTGTAAGCCATTGAACATCCT
>CAYXOS010000001.1:9237-30947 GCA_964467115.1 uncultured Sedimenticola sp. | reverse complement strand
CACTCTGCTTTGACTGTCTGATTACCAGGGGTGGGTTGATGCCATGCCCACTATCCGGCGCCAGCAAAAAGCTGGTACGCCGGGTTGTTGGTTTCCTCGTGGTAGCGGTAGCCCAAGTCTTTCAGATACCCTCGGAATTTCTGGGTCTGGGAATTCTCCAGTTGTACCCCCACCAGTACGCGCCCGTAAGCGGCCCCATGATTTCGATAATGAAACAGGCTGATGTTCCAGCCCTGGCTCAGTCCGGCAAGAAAATCCAGCAATGCTCCAGGGCGTTCAGGAAAGACAAAGCGGAAAAGCCGCTCATTGCTGACTTGTGGTGCATGTCCCCCCACCATATATCGTATATGCAGTTTAGCCGTTTCGTTGTCGGTGAGATCAGTGACCGGGAAAGATTTTTTCTCCAGTTTGCTGATGATGTTTGTACGTTCTTCCGCACCACCTGACAGTTCAACGCCACAAAACACATGGGCACGATTCTTGTCGTGGTAACGGTAATTGAATTCAGTGATATTGCGTTTCCCAAGAATTTTACAAAAGCTCAGGAAGCTTCCGGGGCGTTCAGGGATTTCCACGGCGTACAAGGCTTCGCGCTGTTCTCCCAGTTCTGCGCGCTCGGAAACATGGCGTAGTCGATCAAAATTGATATTGGCGCCACTGAGGATAGCGATAAGATTTTCATTGTCATGGCTGTTTTGTTGTAAGTATTTCTTTATGCCAGCGATACCTAGTGCTCCCGCAGGTTCAGCAACACTGCGTGTGTCGTCGTAGATATCCTTGATTGCTGCGCAGATCTCGTCTGTTGTAACTAACACCACTTCGTCCACGTATTGCTTCGCGAGTTTGAAGGTCTCTTTACCGATTTGGCGAACTGCAACGCCATCTGCGAACAAGCCGATCTGCTTGAGACTGATGCGGCGCTTTGCTCGTAAGGCATTGTGCAGGGTGGGAGTGTCTTCTGGCTCGACACCGATTACTCGAATCTCGGGGCGCACACGCTTGATGTATGCGGCCATGCCTGCAATGAGTCCGCCACCCCCGACGGGAATAAATATGGCGGTTATGGGGTCTTCGTGTTGGCGCAGAACTTCCATTGCCACAGTGCCTTGTCCGGCAATTACATCCGGGTCATCAAATGGGTGAACGAAAACCAGGTCTTTTTGCTTTACCAGGGTTTGTGCATGTTCATACGCATCGTCATAGGAATCACCATGCAAGATAATTTTTGCCCCGAGATTCTTTACGGTTTGAACTTTGATCGGAGGTGTGGTGGTTGGCATCACGATTAGCGCTGGAACATTGAGGCGCTTACCTGCCAATGCGACGCCTTGGGCATGATTCCCGGCAGAAGCAGCGATCACTCCTTTCTTCTTTTGTGACTCTGACAAGTTGTAGATCTTGTTGTAAGCGCCCCGCAGTTTAAAAGAAAACACGCTTTGCATGTCTTCCCGTTTAAGCCAGATGTTGGTCTTCAGGCGTGTTGATAAACGAGGAATAAACTCCAGTGGTGTTTCTTTGGCGACATCGTAAACGCGAGCGCGAAGAATTTTTTCCAGATAGTTGCCGGACATAGTGAATAACCTGAATCAGTCACAAAGGGACGCTGTGTGATGGCGTTTTTATTGCCGTAATGTTAACTTACTAAGATTACACAGAAGGAGAAAATAAACAATGACCCAAGATGAATTAAAGCGCCAGGCAGCAGAAGCTGCCCTGGAATATTTACCTGATAGTGGTGTGCTGGGGATCGGTACGGGATCAACGGTGAATCATTTTATTGATTTGCTGGCGGATGTAAAAAATCGCTTTGAAGGTGCGGTCTCCAGTTCCGAAGCATCCACCGAACGCCTGAAGAAAATTGGCATGCAGGTGTTTGATCTGAATGCTGTTGGCGAGTTGGAAATCTATGTTGATGGGGCTGATGAATCCAACCATTCTCTACATTTGATCAAGGGTGGTGGTGGTGCTTTGACTCGGGAAAAAATCATAGCGGCAGCGAGCAAAAAATTTGTCTGTATTGCTGATGAAAGCAAATTGGTGCATGTGATGGGAGGTTTTCCCTTGCCCGTTGAAGTTATCCCCATGGCGCGTAGCTATGTTGCGAGAGAACTGGTAAAACTGGGTGGGACGCCGGTGTGGCGAGAAAATTTTGTTACTGATAACGGAAACCTGATTCTTGATGTAGAAAATATGGAAATTATGGAGCCAGTCAAGATGGAAACCATTATTAATCAAATCGTCGGTGTAGTAACTGTCGGGCTGTTTGCTCACCGCCCTGCTGATGTGCTGATTCTTGGTTCAGAATCTGGGGCAAAAACAATCTTGCCTGGCTGAGGATTTTATAGAGGCTGTTGTGGTAAGCACCCAAGGAAGCGCTGATTTATTCTTGAATAGATCAGCGCTTTTTTATTGCATCTGATACAAGGATGCTTGCTTTAGCATTGTCGGGTATTCCAGTGGGTGTTGCAGTCATGCAGGCTGGTGGTATATGGATTCCAGTCTACACCGGAATGATGAAAACTCAGCCAAAGTAAGTGTCATTTTTATCTGACTCGGAAAATTCATAAATTATACGCGCCCTCGCTTGTTTCTCGTTTCTACAAGGGATTTTCTTCAGTTGCACCTAATCGCGGATACGCGACGCCTTCAGAAAATCCCTTGTGAAAACAATCTCCTGCGCGATCATCACGTGAATTAATGAAATTTCCGGGCTGACAAGAAAAAAGGGAAGCATTTTCATGCTTCCCTTCTTATATGCTGTATGAACACCTTCAGGCATTCATGCTCGCAAGTTCTTCAAATATAAATCAGAACTTGTGAACCATACCGAAAGACAGACCAGACTGGTCGCCTTTTGGGTTGGTGCTTTGCAGACCATTTTCGGAGTCAGCGTACTGAACATATACTTTGGTACGCTTGCTGAAGTTATGATCCAGACCAATAGCCCATGCGTCCAGGTTAGAACCGCCGTCTGGGTCAATAGTTGCCCACATAGCTTTGATTTTGTTGTTGCCAAACTTCATTGAACCATTGATGGTCAAATTGTCAGTGCCGGTGAGGTCGGTTTGATCTGCATACACGGCACCAACATGGAAGTTGCCCATGTCAAAGCCAGCGCCAATACGCCAGTGATCAGCAGTAGCACCGCCCAGAAGGTCGTCCAGTTGCTCCCATGCGCCAGATACAAACAGTCCGCCGTTGCTATACATGGCTGCGATAGAGTAGGCTCCACCAAAGTCTCCGGTACCATCATAGTCGGCATCAGGAACAACAGCGCCAACCAAGGTCAGACCACTGAAGGAAGGAGAAACGTAGGCGATAGCGTCGTTAGCACGAATATCTACCAGACCAGCAGTAGCGTTATAATCAGCCATTTCGTCGACAAAGATGTCCAGTTTACCAGTGGACATTTTCATAGGGGTGTCGTGACGGCCATAGAGGAAGGTACCCCAACCACCGGCAAGACCGATGTAGGTGTTACGACCACTGCCAAACCCGCCTTCCGCAGTGTTATAAGTGGTTTCCATTTTCCAGATCAGTTTCAGGCCATCGCCCAGATCCTCAGCGCCCTTGAAACCAAGGCGTGATGCACGGCTGGTTACGTCATAGATAGTGTCACTGCCTTTTGCAGCAGGATCAACATAGTCAATAGAGGTGTGAACTTTACCATAAATGGTCACATCAGCTGTCGCAGCTTGAGAAACCATGGGCAGGGCTGCAGCGACTGCCAATGCTAGAAGCTTCTTTTTCATTTGGAATACTCCGCTAAATAAATTAGGTTTAAAAACATGTCTAAGCAGGAGCAATAATAGTTGCTTTTTTGCAATAACGCAATAGCTTTTTGTAAAAAAATCACAAATTATCGGTTTGTTGCAGAAAAGTTACAATAGGGGGGGTAGAGAATATGTCCTCCCCCAAGACAGGGGGGAGGACGGAGGTCAGATTTGATTAACGCTTGGAGTACTGTGGACGCTTGCGAGCCTTGTGCAGCCCCACTTTCTTGCGCTCTACCATGCGGGCATCGCGGGTTAAGTATCCGGCTTTGCGCAGGGTCGAGCGTTGCTCTTCATTGTATTCCAGCAGTGCGCGAGCAATGCCGTGACGTATCGCGCCTGCCTGACCTGTTGTGCCGCCACCACTAACGCTGGCGTTGACACTGATCTTGTCTGCAAGCTCGGTGGCTTCCAGGGGCTGGCGTACGATCATACGTGCGGTTTCACGACCGAAGAATTCATCCAGAGGACGACCGTTTACTGTGATGCTGCCATCGCCAGGCATTAAATAAACCCGGGCGGCGGAAGTCTTGCGTCGGCCTGTGCCGTAATTTTGTTGCTGTGCCATTTCGTCAGATCCGTGTCAGCTGTGTATATTAAATGTCTAGGGTTTTAGGCTGCTGTGCGCTATGAGGATGCTCAGTACCGGCATAAACCTTGAGTTTTCTCATCATATCGCGACCAAGTGGTGTACGTGGCAACATGCCTTTTACGGCTGTTTGCAGCACACGCTCAGGTGCTTTTTCGAGCAGCTTGCCCAAATTAATAGATTTCAGGTTACCAATGTAGCCTGTGTGATGATGGTACATTTTATCCTGCAGCTTGTTGCCGGTGACACGCAGTTTTTCTGCGTTGATAACCACAACGTAATCTCCAGTGTCCACATGCGGTGTATATATAGGCTTGTGCTTGCCTTTCAACCGACGTGCGATTTCACTCGCCATGCGACCCAGGGTTTTACCTTCTGCGTCTACTACATACCATTCCCGACGTACGTCCGTCGGCTTAGCGCTTACCGTTGTCATTTGTCTCGTTCCCAAAATAGCGAAGTCTCGCCATACTCCACGAAAGGGCGCGAATGATACCCGACTTGAAAAACAGATACAAGTCCTTTTTGCGACCAACTTGTGAGCAGGCAAAAAAATAGCGCGGCAGGGGGTGCCGCGCTAAACAATAACCACCAAAGGAGGATGGTGCATACTGATTCTCCATAAGGGGGGAGGAGGAGAGGAGAATCAGTATGTGAGTATTTTCTAATATAAGGATCTTCTTGTCAACTTTAATTTTTGTGATGGGGTCTACGAGTTAGCGATGGCTGTAAGCTATTGAAAATGAAGGAAGCGGGAAACCGCGTTTTCCGTTTCCATGGTTGAAGAAGTCCATGGAAGGACTTTTTCAACATCCTGTTGTTAGAATTCAACCTACAATATGCAATCAATCACGGTTTCTGGTTATTTTCAGGCGTTCCACAACCTGCCCCTGTTGGAGGTGGCATGTTATTATTTCATCCAGATCTTCCTTATCTACATAGGTATACCAGGTTTCTTCAGGGTAAATCACGATCACCGGGCCTTGTGCGCATCTGTCCAGACAGCCTGCAGTATTGATGCGCACCTGTCCTTTTGTGTGAATGCCCAGTTCCTTGCAGCGTTTTTTGAGATAGGATCGTGCATTTACCGCACCTAGATTCGCGCAACAACTGCCCCCGTCTTGTCGTTCATTGACACAGACAAATGCGTGATATTTAAAGTACGACATGGGTTTTTTTCGAATGAGCGAAAGCAGTCATTATACATCAGAGGTTATCTATGAGGGCATCTCCATCAATTTATGGCTGTACATGAGCACTGTGACCTTGGTCTTGTTCTCATTGCGTGTCTGCACAAATCTTCTCAAACAGAAATAATCAAGATGCCCATGAGTGTTGATGCTGCACGCTGCGTGAAGTGTGGTTTGTGCCTTGCACAATGCCCGACCTACCAACGGAGTGCCAATGAAGCCCTTTCTCCACGGGGGCGGATTGCCTTGATTCAGGCGCTGCAATCTGGACAAGTTTCTCCGGACAAGCGCAGTCATGAAATTTTGCATGATTGTTTGCTATGCCGCCGTTGTGAGACCCAGTGTCCGTCAGATGTTCCTTTTGGTCGTATTATGGATCAGGGGCGCGCCATAACCCGTGGTCAAAATAAGTTGATGGACAGGCTGACTGCTGCATTGGTAACGCATCCCCGTACAATGCGCGGACTGGTAGGTTTAGGGCGGGTTTTGTTGCCCAGAAAAAGTGCCTGGGGTCGGATTCTGGCTGACACCACCACATCCGCTGCCGGGCATCAGCAGCTCGCCGGAGGCAGAAAAACCCCAGGACGGAAAGTAGGCTTGTTTGTCGGTTGTACCGGAAATGTATTTGATCGGGCGACCATCGATGCTGCCAAAAAGCTGTTGAGGCAATCGGGGGTCGAGGTTGTGATTCCTTCAGCTCAGGGCTGCTGTGGTGCGATAGCGGGGCATTCCGGGAACGCAGAACTGGCAAAAGCATTTGCTGAAAAAAACGAACAAGCATTTGCTGCCGCAGATAATCTGGAAGCGGTGCTCAGTATTGCAACAGGATGTGGCGCTTATCTGGCGGATTATGCGCGCTTGGGAGCTCTGCATATGGATGTGTGTGGGTTTCTGGCACAGGATGAGAACATTTCTCGCCTGGATTTCCGTCCCCTGGAGAAAGTGGCAGCATTGCATTTTCCTTGTTCCCAGGTAAATGTGTTGCGAAGTGATGATGCCATGCTGAAATTACTACGAAAAATACCCAATCTTCGCATCGAACCCCTGGGAGAAAAAGGGACGTGTTGCGGTGCTGGGGGAAGCGCATTCCTGCGACCTTCCCAAATGGCTCTGTCATTACGAAAGCCCCTTCTGGAACAGGTAGCTCAACAGGAGCCTGATTATGTGCTGAGTTCAAATATTTCCTGCCGACTGCATTTACGTGGGGGAGATGAAAATACCGCTATCCAATATATTCATCCGCTGACTTTGTTGGCACAACAACTTATTAAGCAGTAGAATTTCAGCATGAAAACAGAAAATAACAGACATTTTAATGGGGCTGATCAATTGGTGATCAATCTGGATCAGGCTTTGCGCACATTGTTCGGGCGTCCGCTGGTGACAGAACGTTCCAATCCGGCTGATGACTGTGCTGAGTCCACCTTGCCGGAAGCAGAAAAAGATCATATTGCGCGACTGATGCGTATCAACCACACGGGTGAGGTCTGCGCTCAGGCGTTGTATCAGGGGCAGGCATTGACAGCACGCAAGGAAGAGGTGCGGCGCAGCATGGAGCGTTCGGCAGCAGAAGAAAATGATCACCTGGACTGGTGCGAGCAACGGGTGGAGGAATTGGATGGGCGCTTGAGTGTACTCAATCCCTTCTGGTATGCCAGTTCATTTGCCCTTGGTGCAGCAGCAGGGCTGGCTGGCGATAAATGGAGCCTGGGATTTGTGGCGGAAACCGAAAAGCAGGTTGAAGGTCATCTGGAAGAGCATTTGGCACAGGTTCCAGAATCTGATTGCCGCACCCGTGCCATTCTGGAACAGATGAAGGAAGATGAGATTCGCCACGGGCAGACCGCCAAGGCGCACGGCGGCGCAGAGTTGCCCAGCCCCATTAAGGCGATGATGAAATTCACCGCCAAACTCATGACAAAAAGCGTTTATCGTTTGTAAGGGAACTGCTGATCTATCCCAAGATTATTGCTTCAAACGGTCAAATCCGACAGGCTTCTAACAGGGTGTTGAAAAACACCGTTTTTCGACACCCTGTGCGTGGTACATGGATGTGCCACCATTTTTGATGGCTGTAAGCCATTGAAAATGAAGGAAGAGGGAAACCGCGTTTTCCGCTTCCGTGGTTGAAAAAGTCCATGGAAGGACTTTTTCAACAGTTGCTGCTAGGGAAGCTCTGATTGATTCTGGCGCGAGCAGATTGTGGTGAAAAATCGTTCAGTTCAAGGCGCAAACCGCACGTAATAGCAGGCTATTGCGAAGGTTTGCAACGCAGAAATGAACGATTTTGTGCCGTAAGATGTCGTGTCATGAATTGATCAGAGCTTCCCTAGAAGATATAACCAACAGAAACAGTCCAGGTATCAGCATCTCCGCGAAGAATGGTGTCTGGGCCATCGGCTTGGGAATGTTCATAGTTGAAATTGAATACCCAGGCTTTTAGTGGCAGTACACGAACACCCAGGGTAATCCTTTTTTCCTTGTTGTCTGCAATACTGGGGTCGAAGAAGTTTTCTATATCGACTTGGTCATATTGGGCGACCAACTGTAGTTCAGCGCCGGGAAAGTCAGCGCTGAGCCAATTGTCGGGCATGAAATGATCGATGGATGCAATGCTTCGGATGTAGAAGCCATCCATTGCCGCATCGCCGTGGCTTTCCCGTTCAATAAGAGTGCGGGTATATTCGCCCGTGAAATCAAGCCATTTATAATGGTAGTCAAAATCCACATTCATACCTGTCATGAAACGGTTGCCCGAATCATCCCAGGCGCCGCGGTAAAGACTGAAGCCAATACGATTCCCTGCGGTATTCAGAAATTTGATTTTTCCGGAAAAAGCCTTGTCATTGTTATTGTCTTCGCCAAATCCTTGGCGTGTACCACGCAACCCGGTCGAGGATATGTTGTCATCCAATCCAGCAATCACATAAGCCTGGTAATCGGCGATCCAGTTCTCCGAGATATCGAATTTGCCGTTCAGCCCGAAACCATTGTCGGTCCAGTCGGAAGGGGCAATGGCGTAACTGGTAAGTGGTTTGGAAATGACTTCTCGTAGTGGTGTGTAATGGTCTCTTTCTATATTTCCAAAAGGAACCAATAAAACACCTGCTCTAAGATTCGACCAGGAATTGAGTAATATGTCCGTATAAGCCTGTTCCAGCAGGACTTCTCCTCCACGACTTCCGCCAACCGTTGCTGCGCGTTCAAATTCCAGCTCTACAAAGTAGCTCAATCTCTTATGAGGTTGGCCACTGAGTACAATTTCAAATGATTCTCCGTCAATAATGGAATTCTGATTGGAGGTTTTTCCCGCAGAGATGGCACCGTACATGCCCATATGGGGCTGATTTTCCTGAGCTTGGGAGACGCGTTCAATTTCACCGTCGTTGTCGGCAACCTGTTGTCGAACCTCCAACAATACATCATGCAGTTCAACCGCATAGGATTCGAGATTGGCAATGCGTTGTGCATTGCTGGGGGAGGTATCGTTTTTGAGATCTGCTTTCAGTGAACGGATCTGTTGTTGCAGGTCACTGAGTCCATGTTCCAGTTTCTGGATTTTGGCTTGCACATCAGCATCAGCACAAAATACCTGGCTGGAAAAGAGACTCGATAACATCAGAATGCTTATAGATAATATTTTTTTATTCATAGTGATACTTCCAAAAATAGCGGTCGGGTCTTGTTGACTTTGTTATAGAAACCATAGAGGGAATAGCTCCCAAGTATGGCGTTGGGATCAGCATAGATTGAAATCTCGACAAGGCCACCCTTGACTATTTTGACCCGTCGAATTTCTAGTTTTGGCGTTTTCTTCCGACCAAAATAAACTTGAAACTCCGTGATTTTTGAGATGTCAGGCGCTTTGATGAGTAATTTAGTAGTTTTTCCCCGCAACAGGTGAGGGCTATTTATTGCCGTCAATGTATTGGAAGAAGATAGCGAGGAAAAACTGGGCAAGGTAACCACGGGTTTTTTTGGGGGAGGGGAGACCGTTTCCCGTTTGTGTGGCATTGCTGCGGTGGTAGAGCGGGGTTTCGTTTCTTTTTTCTTTGGTTTTTCTTTTTGAACAACCTTGTCAACGCTCTTTTTATCTGGATGATTCCCAGCGGTTTTAGGTGAAGAAGTCTTTTGGGGGGCTGTCTTTTTTGGGTCGGGAACAGGCTTTTTATCAGTAATCTTTGGCTGGGGTTGTTTGTCAGCAACAGCAGCAATATTTTCTGTTTTCTCTATCGCCGGTTTTTTTGTGATTGTTGAAGCAGGCTTTTCCAATCCCGTATCTGTGAGGGTGGAAACGGGGGTTTCTTCTTTGTTTGCAGTTGCTTTGTTGGCAGGATCGATAGTGGTGAGCTCTGTCAGATGTTCAGGTTTATCATGAGCGGTAACGGCACCCACATCCTGTTTGGGTCGGATTGCCGGAGGCGAAACGGATTTTACGACAGATGGATTTGCTGATGTGGGTTGTGCTGGTGTTGCTGTCAGCGTCGGTGCAGGGTTCTTGGCAACAGGTTGTTCAGCTGCAAACCGCCAAATGCCCCAGGCGGTCAAACCCGCCAGCAATAAGCCCATGCCTGCTCCCCATATCAGCGAGTTGGGTTTTTTTGCTGATGAGGGCAACTTGTTTGATGACTGGAGCTTGAGGCGAATGGTTGTCGCCAATGCAGATGGTTCACGAGGGGGCTCTATTGTATCGACTCTTTTTTTCAGCAGCTTTGGGGATGCCAGTAGCGCCAGGGTGTCCCTCAACAATGCAGGGTTGTCTGGGCGTTCGCCGGGATTTTTGTTGAGATAGGCGGCGATAGTTTTTGAAAGCTTGACCGGGATTGTCGCATTCAATTCATGCAGGAATGGCGGCTGAAATGTGAATTGCTTCATGATGGCGGCATCATAGGTTGGTGCCGAAAAGGGATTGTGACCACTGAGCATGGTGTATGCCAACAACCCAAGTGAATAACAGTCCGAAGTTTTGGTGTGTGTGCCAGTCTCCAGTGTTTCAGGTGCCAGATACTTTGGCGTTCCCATCACTACTCCGGTAACAGTCAATTCGCTGTCGTGGGAGCGGGCAATACCAAAATCCAGTAATTTTGCTTGCCCTGAAGGTAATACCTGGACATTTCCCGGTTTCAGGTCACGATGAAGAATGTCCTTGCTGTGGGCAAATTCCAAGGCATTGCATAAATCCACCAATATGGTTTTGTGCTCTGAGAGTGAATGAGGCGTGCCTATCCATTTCTCCAGGGATTCGCCTTCCAGATACTCCATGACAAGAAACGGGTAGCCACCATCAATTCCGTATTCAAGAAGAACGACAATATTGGGATGAGACAGCTCTCCAATTGTTCTGGCTTCGTTTTTGAAACGCCCCAGGTCAGACTGAAAACGATTGGCGTGTAAAACCTTGATCGCAACGGAACGTCCGATGTCTGGGTCTTTGGCGAGATAAACCACCCCCATCCCTCCAATGCCGAGGGTATCAACAACAGGAAATCTTCCGATAAATTCGGGTTGATCAGTCATGTACTGCAACTATGGGTATTTGTTGTTTGAGAAATGGCATGTTATTTTTTGAACCACCTGAACCAACGGTGTCTGCTTTTTCTGTGTTGGGAAGAAGGTTCTCCATAGGCGACCAGGAGCGAAATGTTATCGCTTTTATCTGCATGGTTTTGTTTTGCTTGTTTCACCAAAGTTTCCAAATATTCACTCAATGTATTTTTGTCCATGTCCTTGGAGAAATGTTGTTTGACATCGATTTGGTTCCAGAATCCGTCACTGCACAAGAGGAAGAAATCATTGTCGGATAGAGTGGTGAAATCATAGTCGGGGCTGACCTCATTGTCACCCCCCAGACACATATAGAGGTGATTTTGAATGCTGCCGGTTTCATCCACTTGCTGTTTTGCCAACTGATCAGCAGAATGATCGTTGGTCAAAGCAAGCAATTTTCCTTCTCGAAAATGATACAGTCGACTGTCTCCAACATGAACCCAATGGGCTTCTGTTTCAGTCAAATAGAGAATAACACAAGTGCTTCCCGGTGTTGGTCTGCCACCGCCAGCATATTCGCCAATGGTTTGATGCGCCTGAAAACAAATATCGCGTAGAAATTGTGCTGGATTCTGGACAGATTCCTGCTGTTGAAGTTGTTGTTGTGCAATATCGATCACTGTTTGAGCGGCCCAGGCGCCATTTTCATGCCCTCCCATGCCATCAGCCAAAACCAACAAATGACCTTCAGTATTTGCTGAATGAAATACGGCTACCCTGTCTTGTTGTTGTTCCCGATGGCCAATATCACTTTTTGGGATAAACAACCAATCCCCATTGTCGAAACTCATGAAAGAGCGGGGTTCATGATGTGATGGCGGAAAACGGACTTGAGATTCCTGATCTGAAGACGATCTCCATCAGCAAGGCGGGTGGTTGTTTTTATGGTTTTGTTATTAACCTTGGCCTTGGCGCGATGCTTGGGTGCCAGATAATATCCATCGTGGCGTTTTTCGATTTCAGCGGCGACTGCGGGTGCAAACCAGCTGGAAATGCGCAAGTCTGAGGATTTTGAGCGACCGATACTCAGGTGATTGCCGTCCATGATAATGCGGTTTTTCCCTTGTCCTCTCGAGGTGTCCAATACCTCCAGGTAGGCAACTTTTTTGCGGTTTCGTAATTCCAACAGCTCTGCAACCCCGGAAATCGGGATTTCCATGGTTTTGTCATCATCGGAATTGGTGGTCTGGGCAATATCCGGGTCACTATGATCAGCCAGACCCGCCGTGGCCATAAATTTCAGAACATAGTTATGGAGTTGAATCTCATCCCGGTAATTGAGGACTTGCTCCTTGATTTGCTTGCCATTGACATAGACGCCGTTGGTACTATTGTTGTCGATCAGAACATACAGCCCTTTTCGTTTTTCGATGCTGGCGTGATGTGAAGAAACACCTGGGCTGTCTATAACCAAATCACATTCGGGGCTGCGGCCAAGAGACAATCCTTCGTCGCCTAGTTCAATTTGCTCCAGCAATACATCATTCAAATAAATGCGAATATAGGCCATTGTGTCCTCGTGAATAGTTGAGTTGCAAAGTTGCGTGGGAATTGATGCCTATTTTAATGGTTGAAACATTAAGGGAACATTAAGGAAGCCCTGATTGATTCATAACACGGCATCTTGCGGCGCAAAATCGCTCATTTCTGCGTTGCAAACCTTCGCAATAGCCCGCTATTACGTGCGGTTTGCGCCTTGAACCGATGGTTTTTTCACCACAATTTGCGTCGTCCAACGTATTTCTAACCCGGAAAATTTATAAATTACACGCGCCCTCGCTTGTTTCTTGTTTCCACAAGAGATTTTCTTCAGTTGCACGTAATCGCGGATACGCGACGCCTTCAGAAAACCCCTTGTGAAAACAATCTCCTGTGCGATCATCAGGTGAATTTATGAAGTTTCCGGGCTAAAATCAGGATCCTTATGCGGCTTATTTGTGATACTGCTTGCTCAATTCATGAACTGCTTCGATCATTGCACCAGCGTGTTCAGGATTTATTCCGGGGTGTATGCCATGCCCCAGGTTGAACACATGCCCGGTGCCAGTGCCGTAGTCATCAAGAATTTTCGCGACTGATTTGCGAATGACATCCGGAGAGGCGTAGAGGGTGCTGGGGTCCATATTGCCCTGCAGGGCAACTCTGCCGCCGACGCGATCACGTGCTTCGCCGATATCGGTGGTCCAGTCCAGTCCCAAGGCATCGCAGCCTGTATCTGCCATGGCTTCCAGCCACTGTCCACCGCCTTTGGTAAAGAGCACCACGGGAACCTGACGTCCCTCTGCTTCACGGGTCAGTCCATCCACGATGCGCTGCATATAATTGAGCGAGAATTCGCGGTAATCGGATGGGGTCAGGGTGCCACCCCAGGTATCGAAAATCATCACCGCCTGGGCGCCGGCGGCGATTTGAGCGTTGAGATAGGAAGTGACGGACATTGCCAGTTTTTCCAGCAGGGCGTGCATCAGTTCCGGACTGTCGAACATCATGCCTTTGGACAAGGAGAAATTCTTGGTGCTGCCGCCTTCGACCATGTACGTGGCGAGGGTCCATGGGCTGCCGGAAAAGCCGATCAGAGGCACCCTGCCGTTCAGTTCACGACGTATGGTGCGTACAGCATCCATGACGTAGCGCAATTCTTCCTCGGGATCTGGAATTGGTAAGGCGTCAATTGCGGCTTTGCTTTGTACCGGGTGCTTGAAACGGGGGCCTTCACCTTCTTCAAAATACAGCCCCAGCCCCATGGCGTCAGGAATGGTCAGAATATCTGAGAACAAGATGGCTGCATCCAGGGGAAAGCGCTCCAGGGGTTGCAGGGTGACTTCACAGGCAAGCTCGGGGTTCATGCACAAACTTAAAAAATCCCCGGCTTTTTCCCGGGTAGCACGATACTCTGGTAGATAGCGTCCTGCCTGGCGCATCATCCACACTGGTGTCATGTCAACGGGTTGGCGCAGCAGGGCGCGTAAAAAGCGGTCATTCTTCAGTGTGCTCATGGAGGCTCTCGGTGATGGTTTCAGCAATGGGCGGTGATTTTACACCCTTCTTCCGGTTTTTTGGGAAAGACTATCTAATATAAGGATTGGTTCTGCCTTGTATTTTTGCAACAGCCTTGTTGTGGCGTTTTTCTTCGGCATCCGGAGGAAACTGTTTGTTCCATTTTTCCAGCAGACGTCGCTGTTTCTTGTAGATGTCGAGGTTGTACTCGTCTGACATATAAAGCATGGCGCGGGCAATGCGACCGCGTACTTCAGGTCTGGGTTCGACACGATGGGTGCGAAAATTAACCTCGAAATCACAGCCTTTGTAGTAGTGTTGTTCCCCTTTTATGATGCCAAAAGCCATGGAGCTGCGGGTTTGATTGACATCTTTGCGCGCGGCATACATGTTGTGCATGTCTGATTCGATAAAATTGAACTGGGGGCTGTTGCGGCGACATTGTTCACGTTTGCCACAGCGCAATTTTTTCGTCACCCAGCTCATGGGATAAACATGCTCGACGTTGACGCTACGGTCAAAAGGTCGGAATTTTTTACCGCAATAGAGGGTTTCTCCACCATTGGGATACACGCCTTGCCAATAGCTTCGCAGGCTATCCAGGTAGTTGCGTTGCGGAGAACGGGAGCAGGCACTGGCTGCCCACAAGGTGAGTCCCAACAGCAGTAAAATCAAATTTCTTGTTTTCATCGACGTTCAGCAAGTTACAGTCAGACACAAATTGCGATAATATCGCTCTTTCACCCAAAGGTGTTAGTTGTGAAGCTCCTGATCGAGAGAGCATTTGCGCTTGACCCCTGGCAACCAGTCATATTTTATGCAAGAAAAACACGAATCACGGAATACAACATCATCCAACCGCCTGTGGTTGATAATCAGCGCAATCATTGCTGTGACAGTTGTTGCGGTGTTGATGGTGCCGGATAACAATCCGCCGACAGAAGATATTCCCCTGCCTGTTGCGCTGCAGAAAAGCATGCCTCAGGTTGATGAAGAAAAGAAATCTGTGGATACCAAGCCGGTTGTCGCCGCAATCCCTCAAACCAGTCAAAAGCAGCAGGTTGAAAGGGGTGAGGAAGGTGTCGCGGCACGGACATTTCTTGCCCAGTCCAAGGGGACAGGCTTGAAAACGGATGACGTATTTGAACAGGCGCAGCAGTTTCAGTCCGAAGGAAAGCGGGCAGATGCCTGGCTGTTGTACTTCAAAGCTGCCAAAGAGGGGCATGTGCAAGCGGCATTGTTTCTGGCGCAGCAGGCGGATCCAAAATATTTCAAGGCGGAAGATAGCTTGTTGAGCAAACCTGATGTGGTGCAGGCACACAAGTGGTATGTGCTGGCACAGCAAAATGGCAGTGAATTAGCCACGAAACGTCTGAAGATGTTGTTGGCGGGGTTGGAACGTTCTGCCCGGGCTGGTGATGAACGTGCGGCACTGTTGCTGGAAAAATGGAAATGAGACAGATGATGAAAAATGGGATTGTACTGCTGTTGCTGCTGCTATTGAGTACTTCATTGTGGGCAGCGCCCAAACAACCCTTGCTGATGGAAGGCAAGAGCGCCCTGTATCAGCGGGTGTTGGCAATTCCTGACGCACAGATTCATGATCAGCCGGGAGATCAACAAGGTACGGCTGTTACGCCTTTTAGCGCATTCTATGTTTACCAGCGGAAGACCGTTCAAGGTGGTGAGTGGTTGCTGGTAGGCGCCGACCGTCATGGCAGTTTGTCAGGTTGGCTGGCGGCTGAAGACAGTATTTCCTGGAATCAGGGCTTGACCGTAGTATTTCGTGACCCCAGTAAACATGATCGGGTGATGATGTTACGAGACAAGGCATCCCTAAAGGCCTTGGCAAAAGACCCGGGTGGGGAAACCTACCAGACCTTATATGCCCAGGCAGTGAATGGAAAACTTCCTGAAAACTCGCCAGTGGTGGCGATGCAGCCAGCTGTGAATATCGATATCAGCAAAAATTTCTATCTGGTGCCTATTCTGGATTTTGAAGACACCTGGCTGGGAGCAGAGCAGGCTCGTATGTTGAAAATCGCCAGTGTGCCCTTGGTGAGTCAGCAACAAACCAAGGACAAGGTAGATAGCGAATATACTGCGGGATTGGTGTTTGTCATCGATGCTAGCCTGTCTATGGATGCATACATTCAACGCACCCGGGAAGCGGTGATGAAGATCTACGATCAGCTCGGTGATGCCGGACAGTTGGGACGGGTGAATTTTGGATTGGTGGCATTTCGTGACAACGCAGAAGCCGCGCCGGGACTGGATTACACTGCCAAGACCTTCGTTACTCTGGAGCAAGGGCGCAACCCCGGAGTCTTTCTGGAAAAGGTAGATCAACTGGCGGCAGCGAAAGTGTCCAGCCAGGACTTTCGCGAAGATGCCTATGCAGGATTGCAACAGGCGATAGAAAACATAGGCTGGCAGGGGCATGATGCGCGTTATATCGTATTGATTACCGATGCAGATGCCCGGGAAGGTGACGACCCCCTGTCGACGACTGGCTTGAGTACCGCTGCAGTGCGTCAGTTGGCGCTGGACAATGGTATTGCAATTTTTGTATTGCATTTGAAGACGCCCTCGGAAATGGCCGACCATGCCGCCACCGAAGCCCAATATCGGGAGCTTTCCGATTTTCCTGGTATCGGCAGTCTCTACTACGGCGTTCCTACCGGGGATGTAAAAGAATTTGGTACGGTATTGGACAGCCTGGCAGGGCAAATTTCATCACAGGTTGCCCAGGGAATAGAAAATCAGCCAGCACCCGAGGTATCGAAGGCTGAGCAACAGGCGCGTTTGCGCGAACTCCAAGGCAAGGTTGAAAAACTGGGCTACGCCTTGCGCATGCTGTATTTGCAAAAAACCAATGGGCAGCCGCCAAAAGTATTCAATGCCTGGATGTTGGATCACGATTTTCGCCAGCCACAGCGCCAAACCGTGGACGTGCGCGTGTTGGTAACCCGTGACCAGCTCTCAGACCTGCATGACATCTTGCGTCAGGTTTTACGTACTGCTGAAGATGGTTTGTTGTCACCACAGAATTTCCTGAACGAATTGAAAAGCCTTGCTGCCACCATTACCCGCAATCCGGAAGAACTGGGCAGTACCACGGCCACTACTGCCGGGGAAGGTAACAGTCTGGTAGACATGGGCTTTATCGGTGATTATATCGAAGGTCTGCCTTATACCGGGGAAGTGATGTCGTTGTCCCTGGAAGACTGGCAAACCTGGTCTGTTGGACGACAAGTCGAATTCCTGCGTGGACTGGAAGAGAAAATAACCTATTATCGTGCTCTGCATGACAACACGGATTTGTGGATCAGTCTCGACAAAGGTCCAATCAATGGTGACTCCGTATATCCGCTGTCGTTGGAAATGTTGCCCTGATGAGTGCAGAAAGCAGTTCCGAGATCATCTACCAACTCAAGGATGTCGCCAAAACCCGCAGTAGCAACGGCTACAGCTTTGGTTTGCGAGTGCCTTCATTGCGTATTCAAAAAGGTGAAAAGATTGCCCTGATTGGAGAAAGTGGCTGTGGCAAATCCACCTTGCTGGATATGCTCGCCTTCATTTTGCAGCCTACAGATCTGGGCAGGTTCAACTTTCATGCGGCGCAAGACAAGCAAATTGATATTGGTGTTGCCTGGCGCAAACGCAAGCGCAATCAATTGGCGGCATTGCGCAAGGAAAATATTGGCTATGTGATGCAGACGGGGGGCTTGCTCCCCTATTTGAATATTTACGACAATATCAATCTGTCACGTAAGATGCTGGGTATGGAGGCTGATGGCAGCGTGGAAAACCTTGCCCGGGAACTGAGTCTGACCCGGCATTTGCACAAACTGCCGGATGCCTTGTCCACAGGGGAACGTCAGCGAGTGGCCATTGGTCGGGCGTTGGCGCATCGCCCGGCGATCATCATTGCCGATGAACCCACCGCATCTGTCGATCCTTTCGCTGCTGAAAAAATTATGTCCTTGTTCATTGGCATGGTGGAAGAACGGAATATCACCGTAATCGTCGCCAGCCATGCCTGGCGTCATATCAAACAATTGGGTTTGCGTCGATTGGCACACCATACCCGACGTTCCAAAGATGGTCACATGACCGAAACCGTGGTGAGTGGCTGATGTTTCGGCAAAAGCGTCAGGTGATATCCCTGGCAAGTAAAGACTATTTTCATGAATGGCAGATTTCTGTTTGTTTCGTGCTGGCATTGGCAGCGGTGCTTGGTCCGATGCTGGTTTTGTTCGGGCTGAAGTTTGGCATCGTGGGTTCCATGATCGATGAGTTGGTGGAAAACCCGGTGAAGCGTGAAATTCGTCCCGTGGGGAGTGGGCACTATGATCGCTCCTGGATCGAGAAGCTGCGCCAGCGGGATGATGTGGATTTTATTGTGCCGCGCATTCGCAGTATTGCCTCAACCTTGTCTGTCAGCAGTGAACAGGCGGGACGAATTTTGCAGTTTGAAGTGATTCCCTCCGCCAAGGGTGATCCTTTGTTGGATGATCAACTCCAGTCCCCTGAGGGCATGAAAAAAATCGTGTTGTCAGCCAGTGCGGCAAAGAAGTTACAGGTAAGCGCAGGAAATCAGATTGAAGGCAGCTTGTTGCGTCAGTATCAAGGCGTGAAAGAACGGGTTTCCCTGAGATTGGAAGTGGTTGCAGTGGCACCTGCCACTGCCTTCAATCGTGATGGCTTGTTTGCTTCTGTGATGTTGGTGGAGGCGTTGGAAGATTTTCGTGATGGGCATGCGGTGCCTGCCCTGGGTTGGCAGGGGTCAGATGTGGTGCAGGATCGCAGTTACACAGGATTTCGGCTCTATGCCCGCTCTATTTATGATGTGTCAGGGTTGCGAGACAGCTTTGAGCGCAGTGGTATCGAGGTTCGCACCCAGGCAGCCGATATCGAAAGCGTACGCCGTATGGACCAAACCTTGTCTGCTATTTACTGGGCCATTGCGCTGATTGGGCTGGGTGGTTTTTCTTTGTCTCTGGGGGCGAGCCTGTGGGCAAATGTGGATCGGAAACGCAAGGAATTATCCGTGTTGCGTCTGGTCGGGTTTCGCTCCGGGGAGATCGTGCTGTTTCCTGTGGTGCAGGGGTTGTACACGGCCATATTCGGTTGGGCGTTGGCCTGTGGAATCTACTATGTCGCTGCCTGGAGTATAAACTTCATGCTTGCACCGCAATTGGATGCAGCCCAAAAAATCTGTCGCTTGTTGCCAGAGCATTATGGAATTGCCCTTGCCATTACTGCCGGGGCATCTGTGCTGGCTGCGATTCTCGCGGGAATGCGTGCCGCAGGAATCGAGCCGTCTGAAGGCATGAGGGATATATAAATGAAAACGGTCAGGGAAAATCTGCTTTATCTCAGTCTTACGGCCATCGTGGTGGTAGGGGGTTATGCCTTCTTACGTTATGCCTACAAGGTAATGGACAGAGCACCGTTTACCCAGGAAATCGTGCTGATTATTCTGGGCACCGTGGCAACAGTGTTGATAACTGCCATGTTGCTCAACAAGCAAACTGAGGTCGAACTCAAGAAAGAGCAGAGTATCAAGTTCATTGAACTGAAGTCGGAAATCTACATGGATTTCATCAATCACATAGAACAACTGATGCTGGACAAGAGTGTCACCGAGCAAGATCAGGTGCGGTTGCAATTTCTTACTCACAAGCTGGCAATGGTCGCCAGCCCGGCGGTGCTCATGGAGTATCAGAATTTCCTCGAAGTGTTCAATCGTTCTGCCAAGGACACATCACTGGATAAACAGGAAGGCGATGCGATTTCCACTGGCCTAGCAAAATTGACGGTGAGGATACGCCAGGATCTGGTCGGCGAGTTGGATAAAGAAGCTGTCTATGATGTTGACACCATCAACCAGCAGGTCATGAACAATGCAAGAGAATCCAACAATGGATAAAAACAAGCAGTCAACAACAATGCCCCATTTGGCAAACACCAATGTTGTGTCGGAAGATGTCATTCTCAGCCCTGAAGAACTGCGCAGCAAATTGCCGTTGTCGAATCAGGGCAGAGCAACGGTTTCATCCGGGCGTATGTCGGTAAAGGATATTCTCGATGGACGGGATTCTCGTTTGCTGGTGGTGGTTGGACCCTGCTCCATCCATGATCCCGAGGCGGCACTGGATTATGCACGGCGTCTGCATGCCTTGTCTGAGGAGCTGTCTTCTTCTTTGTTGATTTTGATGCGCGTTTATTTTGAAAAGCCGCGCACTACCGTGGGCTGGAAAGGGCTGATCAATGATCCCTACATGGATGACAGTTTCCAACTGGAAGAAGGCTTGCATATTGCCAGACGTTTGTTGGTTGATCTGGCAGAGATGGGGATGCCCGTCGCCACCGAAGCCCTGGATCCCATTAGCCCCCAATATCTTGCCGATTTGTTTTCCTGGGCCGCGATCGGTGCACGTACCACCGAGTCTCAAACCCATCGGGAAATGGCGTCGGGTTTGTCCATGCCGGTAGGGTTCAAGAATGGCACGGATGGCAGTCTGGAGGTGGCGATCAATGCCTTGCATGCCGTATCCAATCCGCATAGTTTCCTGGGCATAAATCCCCAAGGGCGTACGGCAATCATTCGCACCCGCGGCAATGCTTGCGGGCATGTGATTCTGCGTGGTGGCGGTGGTCAGCCCAACTACTCTTCCGTACATGTGGCGCGATGTGAACAGGTGTTGAGCGCAGCCGGACTGCCATTGAATATCATGGTGGATTGCAGTCACGACAATTCTCAAAAAGATCCACAACAGCAAATACTGGTTGCCAAAGATGTGCTGAATCAGATGCGCGCAGGCAATCAATCGATTTTGGGAATCATGCTTGAAAGTCATTTGCACGGGGGCAATCAAGGTATCCCGGAAGACTTGTCGCAACTGCAGTACGGCGTTTCGGTAACTGATGCCTGCATGGACTGGGCGAGTACCGAAGAATTGTTGCAGGAGTTGGCGCAAGGGCTATCCTGATGCGTTGGCAGGAACAATTGACCCAAGGCCTGGCGCAAATGGCGTTGTCCGCCAGTGCGGGACAACAACAGTTATTATTGGACTATCTGGAGTTACTCAACAAATGGAATAAGACCTATAACCTGACAGCGGTGCGAAACCCCAATATCATGGTGTCTCGACAACTACTGGACAGCCTGTCTATTCAGCCTTTGTTGCATGGCGAGGAAATTCTGGATGTGGGAAGTGGTGCCGGCCTGCCTGGAATTCCCCTGGCAATTCTCAACCCGGATAAATCGTTTACCCTGATCGATACCAACAGCAAGAAAACCCGTTTCATGACCCAGGCAAAGCTGGAATTGAGGTTGGATAATATTCAAATAGAACAGGTACGGGTTGAGCAATATAAAACAGATAACTTGTTCCATACCATTACCTCCCGCGCCTTTGCATCGCTGAAAGACATGGTGGATTTGACCCGTCATCTATTGGCAAAAGACGGGATATGGTTGGCAATGAAGGCAGGCATTCCCGAACAGGAATTGCAGCAACTCGCGGGATTAAAACATCAAAACTGTGTGCTGAATGTGCCGGGTGAAGTGGGGGAGCGGCATGCCATTGTGCTTTATCCTGCTGC
>CAYXOS010000001.1:0-9137 GCA_964467115.1 uncultured Sedimenticola sp. | reverse complement strand
TGAATGTGCCGGGTGAAGTGGGGGAGCGGCATGCCATTGTGCTTTATCCTGCTGCGGAAGATATTCAATGATTGTTAGTAGGATGTTGAAAAAGTCCATGGAATGAATTTTTCAACGGTTGCTGTTAGCGGCGAATCCCGGCCAGTTCATGAGCATGTCAGGGGCAATCTGCTTCGTACAAAACAAATCAGCCCAGTGCGTGATTGCTGCCCCTATCTTCCACCCTGCCTGGGCTGGTAAACTCTATTCCTTTCCATCTTGATCACGAGCAGCACATGGTACGAATCATCAGCATTGCCAACCAAAAAGGTGGTGTGGGAAAAACAACAACGGCTGTGAACCTGGCATCTGCCCTGGCTCGTGTGCGCAAGAAAGTGTTGTTGGTGGATCTGGATCCTCAAGGAAATGCCACCATGGGTTGTGGTGTCGACAAGCACGAACTGGAACTCTCGACCTATGATGTGTTGCTGGAAAACACGCCTATACGGGGCGTTCTTCAGCGTAGCGTTGAAGATGAATTTGATGTGCTGCCATCCAATACGGATCTGACTGCCGCGGAAGTCGGCTTGATGAATCACCCGATGAAAGAGCGGCGTCTGGCGTTGGCATTGAAATCAATACAGGATGACTACGACTATGTATTGATCGATTGTCCCCCTTCCCTGAGCATGTTGACCATCAATGCCTTTGTTGCCAGTGATGGTGTACTGGTACCTTTACAGACAGAATACTATGCTCTGGAGGGGTTATCGGGTTTGCTCAATACCATCGAACAAATCCGCGAATACTATAATCCTGAGTTGAAGCTGGATGGCATACTGCGCACCATGCATGATTTGCGTAACCGCTTGTCGGCGGAGGTCTCCCGACAATTGATCGATCACTTTGCTGATGAAGTATTTCGCACCATTATCCCGCGCAATGTGCGCGTGGCAGAGGCACCTAGCCATGGGCAGTCGGTTCTGCTGTATGATAGATATTCCCGTGGAGCGGTGAGTTACATGGCTCTGGCAAGTGAAATGGTGCGCCGACACGAGGCGCAGGCAACTGGCGAATAGGAATTATGGCTAAACGAGGATTAGGCAGGGGGCTGGACGCACTCTTGGGGGGCGCTCAAGGGAGTTCCCGTAACAGCAAGGAAACAAAAACAGCGGCAGTCGGTGTCTCAGAAATGCTGGCGGTGGATTTGATTCAACGCGGGCGTTTTCAGCCCCGCCGCCATTTTGATGAAGACAAGCTGCGCGAACTGGCAGACTCCATCGCTGCTCAAGGTGTGGTACAACCCGTGGTAGTGCGCCCTGTTGGGGAGGGTAAGCATGAATTGATTGCAGGCGAGCGTCGCTGGCGTGCGGCACAACTCGCCGGCCTGTCAGAAATTCCGGTGGTGGTCCGGGACGTCAATGACCAGACTGCCATGGCAATGGGCTTGATTGAAAATATCCAGCGCGATGACCTCAATCCTCTGGAAGAAGCCCAGGCATTGCATCGCCTGTTGGAAGAGTTTGAACTGACGCACCAGGAAATTGCCCAGGCGGTAGGAAAGTCGCGTACTACAGTGACCAATCTCATGCGTCTGCTGGAGTTGAATCCTGATGTAAAGCAGCTCGTTGAAGACGGCAGGCTGGAAATGGGGCACGCACGTGCATTGCTGGCACTGGATAGTGATCTGCAAACCCAGGCGGCACAAATCGTGGCGAAAAAAGGCTTGTCAGTGCGAGAGACCGAGGCTCTGGTGCGTCGTTTCAAAGCTCAGGGTGATGATGCTGGCAAAGCAACCACGGCAAGCAAGACCGAAGAAGATCCTGATGTAAGACGTCTGGTTCAAAATCTGACGGACAAGCTGGGGGCGCCGGTTCAATTGAAGCAAGGAGCCAGCGGTAAGGGCAAGCTGGTAATCAGCTACAATAACCTGGACGAATTGGAAGGTATTATGGCGCATATTAAATGACAATCATTTGCGATTTCGCATATACAAGGACAGATGGAATGCAGTATCATTTAATGGCTGTATCGGTTGACCTTATGCGCGAAAAAACTTATGATGCGCACGCTTTGCATGGAGGCAGGCGAGCTTGATGGACAGGTCGCTGGATTGGCAGCGTGTCAAGCGATTGTTGTTGTTTCAATCAGGGTTGGTTGTGGCAGCGACTTTAGCTGGGCTTTTTTTTGGCAAGTGGGTGGCGTTGTCGGCCTTTTTAGGGGGCATCATCGCATTGAGTGCCAGCGCATTGTTCGCTTTTTGGGTGTTCGCACCTTACCGGGCGCAACAGCCGGGCGCTTTGGTTACAAGATTTTATGCTGCGGAAATTGGTAAATTGCTGTTGGTGGCAAGCGCTTTCGCAGTTGTGTTTATTTGGTTGAAGCCACTGAACATAGTGGCTCTTTTTGTGAGTTTTTTTCTGGTTCAAGTAGTGTCTCCCGTATTGGCCCATTGGCAGGCGGGAGAGGCACAGAGATAAGTTGAGACGATGGCTTCCAGCGAAACAGTTACTTCCAGCGAATATATTCAGCACCATCTTACCAATCTGACCTATGGGCAATTCCCGGATGGCCATTGGGGGATTGCGCACAGTGCGGCAGAAGCCAAGGAAATGGGTTTCTGGGCTTTGCATCTGGACAGTTTGTTCTGGTCCGTCGCGCTGGCGACACTTTTTGGTTATTTCTTCTATAAAGCAGCCAAAAATGCCACCGCTGGTGTGCCTGGCAAGTTGCAGAATTTCGTTGAAATGATGGTGGATTTTGTAGAAGACAGCGTCAAAGGCTCTTTCTCCGGACGCAATCCCCTGATTGCCCCCCTTGCCTTGACGGTATTTGCCTGGGTATTCCTGATGAACCTGATGGATCTGGTTCCCGTGGATGTGCTTCCGCGCATTGCCGGTGCCATGGGTATCCATTTTATGAAGGTTGTGCCTTCCACTGACCCAAATATCACCTTTGCCCTGGCATTGGGTGTATTTGCCTTGATTATTTTTTACAGCATCAAAATCAAAGGCGTCGGTGGCTTCGTGAAGGAATTGACGGGGATGCCTTTTCAGACGGATAACATGTTGTTGAAGCCCGTGTTTTTCGTTATCAACCTGTTTTTGGAAGGCGTCAATCTGATTGCCAAGCCAATTTCGCTTTCCTTGCGTCTATTCGGTAACATGTACGCGGGAGAGATGATCTTTATTCTTATCGCGCTCATGTACGGTGCAGGTATTGGCATGGGGATTTTTGGTGGTGTGTTGCAATTTGTATGGGCGGTGTTCCATATTCTTGTCATCACCTTGCAGGCGTTCATCTTTATGACCTTGACTATCGTCTATCTCGACATGGCGCATAGCGAACACTGATTTTTATTTAACTTTACTTTATCTTTATTTGAGAACTGGAGACAATCATGGAACAAGCACTGCTGGTTATCGCCGCCGCTATCATGATGGGATTGGGCGCCGTGGGTGCCGCTATCGGTATCGGTGTCCTTGGGGGACGCTTCCTGGAAGGCGCCGCTCGCCAACCGGAGTTGATTCCCATGCTGCGTACGCAATTCTTTATCGTTATGGGTCTGACTGATGCGGTACCCATGATCGCGGTAGGTTTGGGTATGTATGTATTGTTTGCCCTTGCAGGCTAAGACCGCGGGTGATTTTCAAACCTCTCGCAATAATGAGGTAACGGGATGAATATCAATCTGACTCTCATTGCTCAGCTGATATCTTTCGCGGTGTTCGTATGGTTCACCATGAAATTTGTCTGGCCGCCCATGATCAAGGCAATGGAAGAACGTAAAGCAAAAATTGCTGACGGTCTTGCTGCTGCCGAGCGTGGTGTGCATGAGCAAGAACTGGCGCAGCAAGCTGCACTGGATAAGCTTCACGAAGCCAAACAGCAATCTGCGGAAATTGTTTCCAGAGCAGAAAAGCGTGCGGCAGAAATTGTTGATGAAGCCAAAGATCAGGCGCGGGTCGAAGGTGAGCGACTGCTGACGGCAGCGCGTGCAGAAATCGACCAGGAAGCTAACAAGGCGCGTGAAGTATTGCGCGGCAAGATAGCCGAGCTTGCGGTTATGGGCGCAGAAAAAATTCTGCGCAAAGAAATTAACGCTGAAGCCCACAAAGCTATCGTGGACTCCCTGGCGAAGCAGATCTAGGCGCGATCATGTCTGAAGATTTGATTACCATTGCCAGACCTTACGCCGAAGCTGTATTTGACCGGGCAAAAGAGACCGATTCTCTGGAAAGCTGGACAGATATGCTGGAGTTTCTGGCTACAGTGTCTTCTGATGCAAGTGTGGCAGATGTTATTGCCAATCCCTCCGTGGATCACGAGCGCAGACTGCAATTGATGTTGGATATTGGTGCAGATGTTCTGTCTGAGGAAGGACAGAATTTGGTACGTCTGTTGGTGGAGAACGATCGTCTATCAGCATTGCCGGATATTTCTGCGCTGTTTCAACAAATGAAAAGCGAACATGACGGTGCCATCGATGTGGAAGTCATTTCCGCCTATGCGCTCAAGCCCGCTGTTGAAAAACAACTTGCCGCCGCCCTCAAGAAAAAATTGGGGCGCGAGGTGAGAATCAACAGTAGCAAGGATCCGGCACTGATTGGTGGTGTCAAGATACGCGCAGGCGATATGGTTATTGATGGTTCAGTGGCTGGGGCAGTGTCCCAGCTGGCCAACGAATTAGGAATTTAAGCGGGTAAGCACATGCAACTCAATCCCTCTGAGATAAGCGAGCTGATCAAGAGCAGAATCGAGAAATTCGATCTGAAATCAGAAGCTCACAATGAAGGCACGGTAACAGCAGTTACCGATGGTATCGTTCAGATTCACGGACTGGCTGATGCCATGTCCTATGAAATGCTGGAATTCCCCGGAAATACCTACGGTCTGGCGCTGAACCTGGAGCGCGATACCGTAGGTGCCGTGGTTCTGGGTGACTACAAGCATATTACTGAAGGTGACTCGGTCAAATGTACCGGCAAGGTACTGGAAGTGCCGATTGGCGCAGAATTGCTGGGGCGCGTTGTCGATACCCTGGGTAATCCTCTGGACGGAAAAGGTCCTGTAGAAACCAGCCAGACAGCGGCCATGGAACAAATTGCTCCGGGTGTTATCGCGCGTAAATCTGTCGATCAACCGGTGCAGACCGGTATCAAGGCAATCGACGCCATGGTGCCCATCGGTCGCGGTCAGCGGGAGCTGATCATCGGTGACCGTCAGACCGGTAAATCCGCCATCGCAATCGATGCCATCATCAATCAGAAAGGTACAGGTGTTAAATGTATCTACGTGGCTGTGGGGCAGAAAAACTCCACCATCGCACAGCTGGTGCGTAAGCTGGAAGAGCACGATGCTATGGAACACACCATCATCGTCGCGGCACCAGCAGCTGATTCGGCTGCCATGCAGTTTCTGGCACCTTACGCCGGTTGCACCATGGGTGAATATTTCCGTGATCGTGGCGAAGATGCCCTGATTATTTATGATGACCTGACCAAACAGGCATGGGCGTATCGTCAGGTATCCTTGTTGTTGCGTCGTCCACCCGGACGCGAAGCCTATCCTGGTGATGTTTTCTATTTGCACTCACGCTTGTTGGAGCGTGCTGCTCGTATCAACGAAGCGCAGGTTGAGAAAAACACCAATGGTGAAGTAAAAGGTAAGACCGGTTCACTTACTGCCTTGCCCATTATCGAAACCCAGGCGGGTGACGTATCGGCTTTCGTACCGACCAACGTTATCTCCATTACGGATGGACAGATCTTCCTGGAATCCGATTTGTTCAATGCCGGTGTGCGTCCAGCAATCAATGCCGGTTTGTCTGTATCTCGTGTAGGTGGTGCAGCACAGACCAAAATCATCAAGAAACTGGGTGGCGGTGTGCGTCTGGCATTGGCTCAGTATCGTGAGTTGGCCGCATTCTCCCAGTTTGCTTCCGATCTGGACGAAGCGACCCGCAAGCAACTGGAGCGTGGACAGCGCGTAACCGAGCTGATGAAACAGGGGCAGTATTCACCCCTGTCCATTGCAGAAATGGCGATTTCCCTGTTTGCTGCCAACGAAGGCTATCTCGATGACGTGGAGGCAGAAAAAGTCGTGGATTTTGAAGCGGCACTCCTGTCCTACATGAACAGCAGCCAGAGTGAATTGATGGCGAAGGTCAATGAGAGCGGTGATTGGAACGACGAAATCGAAAATGCTTTCAACGAAGCTCTCAAAGATTTCAAGGCGAACAATAGCTGGTAATTGTTTCCAGATAACATTGATACAAGGTTGAATCATGGCAGGCGCTAAAGAAATACGCACACAAATAGGTTCCATCAAGAACACGCAGAAGATCACGCGTGCGATGGAAATGGTGGCGGCTGCGAAAATGCGTAAAGCGCAGGATCGTATGCATGCGTCGCGTCCCTATGCTGAAAAAATGCGTACCGTTATCGGGCATTTGGCAATGGCACATCCCCAGGTCAAGCATCCCTTTATGGAACATCGGGAAGTCAAAGCCATCGGCTATATTATTGTTTCTTCAGACCGTGGACTTTGTGGCGGCTTGAACAACAACATGTTCCGTCGATTAGTGAAAGATGTGGATAAACTGCATCAAGAAGACGTGGATGTGCGTTATTGCCTGATTGGCAGCAAGGCTGTTGGCTTCTTTAGCCGCGTAGGTGGTGATGTGTTGGCTCAAGCAACCCAATTGGGTGAAGCTGCGCATATGGATGACCTGGTGGGTACGGTAAAAGTGATGCTGGATGCTTATGTCAATGGCGAAGTTGATGAGATTCGCGTTGCTTACAACCGTTTCGTCAATACCATGACACAGGAACCGACGGTAGAACGTCTGGTTCCGCTGCCGGAAGCGGATGAAGAAGAAGCAGAAAAGCTCAAGAAACATTGGGATTATATTTACGAGCCGGAAGCAAAGGATGTGTTGCACGATCTGCTGGCGCGCTATGTCGAATCTCTTGCCTATCAAGCGGTTGTGGAAAATGGTGCCTGCGAGCAATCGGCACGTATGGTGGCAATGAAAGCGGCTTCGGATAACGCGGGTAGCCTTATCGACGAGCTGGAACTGGTTTACAACAAGGCGCGGCAAGCGGCGATCACTCAGGAGATATCCGAGATCGTCAGTGGCGCGGCTGCGGTATAAAGAATTTTATTTTTGTGATTCGTCACCTCGGTGACACGAACGTTTTATTTTAAGAGGATCCGCACATGAGTACGGGTAATGTGGTGGAAATCATTGGTGCTGTGGTAGACGTGAAGTTTCCGCGTGATGCCATGCCAAAGATCTATGATGCACTGAATATCGAATCAGAAAACCTGGTTCTGGAAGTGCAACAGCAACTGGGTGACGGCGTGGTACGTACCATTGCCATGGGGTCAACCAATGGTTTGAAACGGGGGCTGGATGTAACCAACACCGGCGCACCGATCAGCGTACCTGTGGGGCAAGGCACCCTGGGACGAATCATGGATGTATTGGGTGAACCTGTTGATGATGCAGGACCGGTAAAAACCGACGTGGTGATGCCGATTCACCGTGAAGCGCCCAAACTGGAAGAGCAGGCGACCACCACGGACGTACTGGAAACAGGCATCAAGGTTATCGATTTGATCATGCCTATCGTCAAGGGCGGTAAAGTGGGTCTGTTCGGTGGTGCGGGTGTGGGTAAAACCGTAACCCTCATGGAGCTGATTCGTAACATCGCGGTAGAGCACTCCGGCTTCTCGGTATTTGCGGGTGTGGGCGAGCGTACTCGTGAGGGTAACGACTTCTACCACGAAATGAGTGAAGGCGGTGTACTCGATAAAGTATCTCTGGTATATGGTCAGATGAATGAGCCTCCCGGCAACCGCTTGCGGGTAGCACTCACTGGTTTGACTATGGCGGAACATTTCCGTGATGAAGGACGTGACGTTTTGATGTTCATCGATAACATCTATCGTTATACCCTGGCGGGAACTGAAGTATCGGCACTTTTGGGTCGGATGCCATCAGCGGTAGGTTATCAGCCGACTCTGGCGGAAGAAATGGGCGTATTGCAAGAGCGCATCACTTCTACCAAGACTGGCTCCATCACTTCATTCCAGGCGGTTTATGTACCTGCAGATGACTTGACTGACCCTTCACCTGCAACCACTTTTGCTCATCTGGATGCGACCTTGGTATTGTCTCGTCAGATTGCAGAACTGGGTATTTATCCAGCGGTAGATCCACTGGATTCCACTTCCCGAATTCTCGATCCGCATGTGGTGGGAACTGAACACTATGAAACTGCACGCGCAGTACAAGGTGTGTTGCAACGCTACAAGGAACTGAAAGACATCATCGCCATTTTGGGTATGGATGAATTATCTGAAGATGACAAGCTCATCGTACAGCGCGCGCGTAAGATCCAGCGCTTCCTGTCCCAGCCGTTCTTTGTGGCGGAAGTGTTTACCGGTGCTCCGGGTAAATATGTTTCTCTGAAAGATACCATCAAGTCGTTCAAGGCAATTGTGGCTGGTGAGTACGACCACCTGCCTGAGCAAGCGTTCTACATGTGTGGTGGTATCGAAGACGTTATCGAAAGAGGTGGTCAGCAGAGCTGACCCCAGGCCGGAGACTAGATCATGGCAATGACAGTGCATGTGGATATCGTGAGTGCTGAAGGCAGCTTGTTTTCAGGGCAAGGCGAAATGATCTACGCACCTGCCGTAATGGGTGAAATAGGTATTGCGCCCCGTCATGCGCCGTTGGTGAGCCGACTCAAGCCAGGTGATGTTCGTGTTGATCCTGGACAGGGCAAGCCCATGGAGCACTTTTATGTGTCTGGCGGAATTATCGAAGTACAGCCGTTTCGCGTGACCATCATGGCAGATACGGGAATTCGTGCTGCCGATCTGGATGAACTGGCGGCCAAAGAAGCCAAGAAACGTGCAGAAGATGCGCTGGTGAACAAGTCCAGTAAAATGGAAGTGGCGAAAGCACAGGCAGAGTTGGTAGAGGCGATGGCGCAATTGCGTGCCATTGAAAAATTGCGTAAGCAGAAAAAATAATAGCTGCTTCAATCGGTTAAATTATGGAAGCTCTGATCGATTCTGGCGCGAGCAGATTGTGGTGAAAAATTGTTCAGTTCAAGGCGCAAGCCGCGCGTAATAGCAAGCTA